>JBDRIA010000078.1:0-2435 GCA_043816345.1 Chloroflexota bacterium | reverse complement strand
GCAACCCACCACTGACAACCGTCAGACGCCCTGCTGCCACGGCATCAATGAGATACTGGGGAAGCACCAACTCCCACGTCGTCAGTGGAAATCCAACATCTTTGTAGGCCTGAGCCACTAGCTCGAAACAGTAGAAGAACGGGTTCGGTTCCCCTCTCACCCTATACGGCAGCCAGGGAAACCGCATCCTCAAAACCCTCAAGAACAACGCAGGGTAGGACTCGAAGTCATACCTCCGCCCAAGATACTTCAGACCCGCTTGAACAACAGACGCCCCCACGGGCTCCACAGGACGCAAAACAAGCTGCTTGTCACGATCGTACTCCTGCAGAGGATACACCCGGACACCCTGGAAGGCAGCCTCAATCACAAACTGTCGCTCCCAGGCCTCACCAACATAGAGCACCCCATGATTCCAGAACGAGTTTGCCCCAAACTGGATCAACCTAGACACAAGGCTAGTTCCATGGAACAGAATGATATCTCCCGCTTGCATGGCACCAGTATCAACCTTCTTACGTTTATCCATCAAGAGATTCACGCTCTTCTCCGCTAAACGTAGACTCATTGATTAGAAATCACTCTCACCGGCAACTCTATCCTTCCCGCTCACCTCTGCCGGTCTGTTCTTCTTGGCTAACAGAGTGACCACATCCTGCTTTTCGCTCTGCGGATCGTAGTCGGTGACTAGCGTAAACTCCGGAACGACGTTCAGCTTGACCGGCGACGTCCCAGCAAAACGCCCCTTGGCCACAATACAGTACAGCCGGCTCTTGTTCGCCCTCTCCTTCATCGTCCGTACATCGTCACCATCGATATCCTCCACGCCCTGGTAATCAAACATGGACGGGACCTGGACCTTCTGGCCAAGTCTGAAGTACCCATAGGGATAGTACAGCAGTAGGATCGTCGCAGCTACATCCTCACCACCCTGCATCAGGTTGCTTGCACTTGGCACCCGAGTCCCAGCCATGTCGTACTCCACAGACCTATTGAGCTGGCTCAAGTACACCGCGGGGATATTACGCAGCTTTGCCAACTCTCGCGCAGCCCGGTAGATCCCCACGACGCGCCGATGCTCACTATCCCCCTCATCAGCCACCAGTTCGGCGAAGTCCACGATCAGCATCCTGACATCAGACCGCGCCATTGTCCTCAGGGTCTGGTAACGCAGAAAGTCCGAGGTCGCCAGGCCATCGTAGATCAGCAAGTAGGGCAGATACTTCTCTGCCAACAACTCCTTCGCGTCCTCAAGAGCCTGGAGCTGCGTCCTGTTCAGCTTCCCCATTCTCCCAACCTTGCTATCAACCCTGGCCAAGGTGCAAGCCAGTCTTGTCGTAACCTCAAGGGCCGACATCTCCAACGAGGCAAAGGCCACCCGGCCGCCCTCGCGCCTACATCGCTCTATAACATTCATGGCCATCTGGCATCCAAGAGCCGTTTTGAACGTCGATGTTCTGGCACCTATGATCGCCAGGTTGCCCTTGGGAAGACCTCCACCCAATGCCCAGTCCAGGTCCCGAAACCCCGTCGGTTCCACATCATCGGGCTTCCCCAGTCTCCAGCTCTCCATTAGCCTCTCAAACTCCGGCAGGGACCGGGACAAGGGCACAAACCCCTCATGGCTCTCCCCCATTGAACTATCCAGCGCAGCCGTTATCAGATCAGATGCCAGGCCATGCAATCCGCTAACCTTCTTCAAGACCTTCTCTACTCGGGTTTTCAAACCCCTTACCCCCGCCGCTTCCTTGACCTGGGCTACCCACCTCTCTGAGGCATCAGACAGCCTTTCCTCCAAAGGCAGAGACGGCACATACCTCCGCAACTCCTCGATGTACTCGCCAGCTATCTTACCCGTATCGATCAACGCGGCAAGCTCCAAAGCCGGAACTCTACCAAGACCCCGGGCTTGCCACTCCTTGCACGCCGCCATCAACTCCCTGTGGCTCTTTTCCCCAAATTCCTTAGGCTCCAGAGCCGGGACAATCTCCTCGAAGAACTCTGGCATTTCGAGGATCAGACAGAGTAGCGCCTTCTCAGCATTCGTCTCTTGAGTATCTTGAAGCATCATCCTCCTTTAGAAGTCATCCGGTGCTTGGACGAACTTGAACGCCTGAGACACATTCGGGTCATCAACTCTCCTGGTCTGCTGCTTGGCCTTATCAATCTGAACATCCAGCGTCCTATGCAGGGCTGCCCCAGGCTCCGTCCATCCATGCCTGACCTGGCCAACAGGCCAGTATTCGCAGAACGCTGCAACAACCTTCGAGGGCGCTACTCTCTTACTTTTGCAGGCAACCTCTATGACATCAACAAGTTTCGTCCTGTTGATTTTTCTGTACCCTGGTAAAGCAGTTACAGGGAGAAACCAAACAGGGTAGGCGGGTTCCCCCTGTTCTTTAGTTGTTCTTTCTCTGTTCTGGGTGACTGTGGGG
>JBDRIA010000077.1:0-3134 GCA_043816345.1 Chloroflexota bacterium | reverse complement strand
GAAGGGATTTCTCTCCCCCGTCGCACGGGGGAGAGTCAGAGAGGGGGTAGACCGTTCGCAATGTAGCGCATCCCTTTGAAAACACCCTCTTAGGTAACATGGAAGTGCTGTGCGATACAGGCGGTCTGGCGGAGTCATCGAGGAGCGTTCTGAGACTTCCTCCGAGGGCTAGCTCGGATCGGCCTCTTCATCAAAGCGCCTAGCGTGCTCTTCCTGGGGGAAGTCTTCCTCGTGAGCTTCCACCGGGCTTCCATCGCCCTGGCCTATCATCGGTTCTATCTCTACTTCATCTGTTCCCTGCCACCCTTGCCTTAGCGGAGCCTCAGGCTCCATCTGCTCCTCTTCGCCTACCTTTGGGGCGGGGGCAGAGGATGCCTTCATCTGGGAGAAACGATTGACGAAAGTGTAAGCCTGGTCGGTCATATCCCCCTGAAAAGACATCTCCACCTCTGCATGGCCTGTCCGAAAGAGGATGGATCCCTCGTGGGAAACAGTGAGGTAGTGAAACAGGTGATAGCCAGCTCCCATGCCCAGGACGGCCGCCAGCGCCAGGGCTATGGGACGGAAGCCGATGGAAGCCAGGGCGGCGCCCGCGCCAGCCAACAGCAGTGCTACTCGCAAGAGCGACCTCTTGCCTCGGGGGGTAATCCTTACTTCGGCCACTTGGGCGTCCTCCAGGGAAATGAATGCCACATCCCAACTCGACCCCATCCTGGAAAGCCGAATCAAGCGGCGGTCGGTGAGCACCATCGTGTTCTGATCCATCCCTGCCTCCGCCTCCAAGCCATGTCTCGCCCCAAAGGACAGATGTACCTCCTCCTCGGCCATCAAAGGCAGGTTGTTAAGGTTTCTCTTCTCACTTATCATTGCTTCATGCCAAAAGAGTCGCCAAGGCTACTTGGCCCGCCTCTGTAGAACGTGGTACATATGGATGAGCCCCTGCTGCCTCCTGGCGGAGTTTACCACGGACTGACTCACCTTGGAAGTCAGCAGAAGTTTCTTCATCTCTCTAGTGATTTCGTTGTCCTGGCCTGGAGAAAAACTGCGATAAAGGTCCCGAGCCCTTCGCCCCATCTCTCCATCGCCCAACAAGTGGGCCCTGGCGAAAAAGAAGGGCAACAGCACGTTGATAACCATCTCCCTGGCCCGGTTTCTCCCCACCATCGCCGGAGCACGGGCCACGGGGCGATGGAAGTCAAGATGATGGGCCCAGAATTCCGTGCTCTCAACCTCTAGTCCCTTCTCCATCTCCCTCGGAGTCCTTTTCTCCAATGTGGCCCTCAGACCCTCCACTAGCCCGCTGTGCCAGTACTTCCTTATTAGGTAACTGGCTCCCGCCAAACGCCGCACGGGGTGATTTTGGGGCCTGAGGCCAGAGCGGCTCCACATATCGGTCGCGACCATCAGAGGCTCTCCCATGCTCCGCCATATCTCCGTCAGATCTCCGGAGCGTCTTCTCTCTTCCCACCCCGGAAGACAGAGGCCACGTTGATGGGGAAGCAAGCCCGCCGCTCCCAGTAGTAGGGCCTCCAGGGCCAGACGGTCTGGCTTTGGGCCTATGGTCCTTTTCAGTTGGCCAAAAGGCAGTCCCCGGGCCAGTAGCAACATAGTGTCGCGATTGCGACTGTACCCCAGGGCCTCCATGAGACCGGCGAATAGCTCTTCCTGGGCGTCTCCCCTCCGAAGGCGTTCCAGCATGGCCGAGGCCTTGCCCAGGAAACGACGCTCTCCCGCCTCGTCCAGCGCCCGTTCCAACTCCTTTCGAGGTAATGCCCGGATCCCCTCTATGGGACCGGCGATGGTGCGTCTCCCCGTGGGGTGGGGTTCTGGTGGAGACTCTTGCGGAATAGAGGTGTGGGGCGGGGATTTCAAAGGAATTGCCGTATGGAGTGGTGTGCTCAAACGGGCGGAGGCGAGAGGTAGGGACTTCAAAGGAGCTGGGGTGTGGAGTGGAGTGTTCAAAAAAACCTCCTGGACCTGGGATCCCTCCTCCCGCCAGGTCCCGTTCCTCCCGTTTTTGAGGAAAAGATGGAGCACTACGTGGTTGTACCGGGAGTCCCGGTGGTGGCCGTGGCCTTGCCAGTCTCTCTGCCTTATGTGTACCTCTACGTCACCCCGGACAAACTCTCCCTCCTCCGTGATGAGCAGGGCATCTAGAAAGTCCGGTCCCACGCCAGGAGAGGGTCGTCCCGGGTAAAGGACCTGTAGTGCTCGCCCCTGGGTGGTGACCACTCTTCTGAAGGTGCCCTCGCGCCACCACCGGGCTACCTGGGACTCCAGAGGTCTCCGCTCCCTTACATTACCCGTGGTCGTCTCCAATCTCCTGTGCCTTGTGGCAGAGCCTCGCCAAAGGGATATCACCCCTTTGGAATCCCCATAAGACCGTAGCGGTCTTGCCCTATCCCTCCTTCGTCCCCTCCCCAGGGCCTCCTTTTGCCTCTCTGGGTGTGGCTACCCCATACTCAAAGCCTGCCCGCTCTGCAATGAGGTTGAGAATGGTACGGGAGGTGCCTCGGGGGCGGTACAGCCCCCTCTCCCACTCGCTGATGGTCTGCTGCCTGGTGCCCAGCTCTCCCGATAGCTGCTGCTGGGTAAGGCCAAGATGGGCCCTCAACGCCCTTACCCTCTCGGCGTTCCACTGTTCACCCCGTGTGCTCTTTGTCCGGTAGTCCATGTTTTGATTATACACGCTTACGTGTAAGATTCAACAGCTTTAGTGCAGACTTCGCAGGCTACATACCCTGCCAGCTTAACCGTACCGGCCAGTTCACCTCCCTGGGTCGCTGCTAGTCTGCTAGTGAAGAAGAACGGTGTGGTGGAAATTGCCCTGTACCATATGTTATGAGGGATTAAGCCTCGATTGACAGGACATATTCGCCGTGATAACCTGCAGCTACCACTGACAGTAACGAAATCACGCCGTGACGGAGTCTGGACAGGAGGTGAAGGAAGGGTGCAGACAGAAGCGAGAGCGACGACTACACCGGGAGCTCTGGCAGGAATCCGAGTCCTGGACTTCACCTGGGTTCGGGCGGGGCCGTGGTGTACCCGGTGGCTGGGAGCGCTGGGTGCAGAGGTGATCAAGGTGGAATGGCCGCAGAATCCCAACACGCGAGGGGACAACATCGCGACGG
>JBDRIA010000076.1:0-3370 GCA_043816345.1 Chloroflexota bacterium | reverse complement strand
TCCAGAGAGGTAAACATGGTCAACGCTAATGTGGGTCAAGGTGAGATGCAGAAAGTCATCGGCAAGACGGGCCTCTCGGTGTGGGCTGGTCAAATCCAGGAAGAGTACCTTGCTCTACTGAAGGACTGGCATAAGGCGTCCAAGGTCTACCGCGAGATGCAAGATGACACGGTGATCGCCACGCTCCTGGACGCGATCAAGTTCCCTCTCCTGGCTGCGGAGTTCGACGTGGTGCCTAGGGGGGAGTCTGAGGCTGACAAGGCTGCGGCTGCGTTCCTGTGGGATAACATGAACGGAATGCAGGGGCAGACCTGGCGTGCTTACGTCCGGGATTGCCTCGAATGTCTAGACTTCGGCTTCGCACTGGGCGAGGTCATCATGGAGAAGCGGGAGGATGGCCGTCTCTGGCTAAAGAATATTGACCCACGCGGGCAGGAGACGCTCTGGCTGTGGGAATACGAGGACGATACCCTGGTGTCCTTCATTCAGCAGACAGAGAGAGGTTGGCGGTCCCCCTCAATTCCAATCGGTAAGTGTGTCCACGTCACCTGGGGAGGACGTAAAGGAAACCCCCAGGGCAAGAGCCTACTTCGGTCCCTGTTCCGGCCCTGGAAGTTCCTCAAGAACCTGGAGAACTTTGAAGGCATTGGCATAGAGCGCGATGTGGGCGGGATGCCTGTAGTCCGGTTCCCTGACCCTGATAAGTGGCACGGGCCCACCGATACCACGAGCCTCAGGACGATCTTCGAGGATGCATTGAAGGGACTAAGGCAAGACGAGGAAGCGTGGCTGCTGGAGCCTCCAGGCTCACGCATAGAGCCTTATGGGTCAGGACAGAAGGCATACAACATCCGAGAAGCCATTGTAGCGAAGCAGAAGGAAATCCTGATGCGTGTCTTTGCCCAGTTCCTTATGCTGGGCATGGAGCAGGTTGGGAGCCAAGCTCTGGTCCGGGGGTCGCAGGACTTCTTTAGCCTTGCGTTGCTGGCCATTCAGCAGGAGCTTTTAGAGACGTGGCAGCATCAGGTAGTGCCGATCCTGTTTCGTTTCAACACCTTCCCTGGTATGACGGCTGAGCCTGAGATCACTTGGGCGGCCCCCGGGAAGGTGGATGCCGGTGCATTCATTGAGGCATACGCTGCCGCAACTAATGCTCAACTGCTGACTCCATTGCGGCAGGACGAGGAGAAGGCCCGGGGCTTACTGGACTTGCCTGATCTGCCAGAGGGACTGGGAGAGGGGTCGAGAGAAGTGTTCCCAGAATTCCCACAGTTCCCAATAGTGTGAAAGGAGTTTCAAGATGAACGACCAGGAGATAGGAACATTGCTCATGACCAACCTAAAGGATGGGAAGCTAGTGGAGGTTGAGGTGATTGGCGGCCCCACCAACAGCTTCCGTTTGGTGTTTGAGAACGGCGCTGAGGAAAGGGCTTGCCTAGCCATCCTGCCGAGCCTGAAGACAGAGATTGTTTCGGGTTCGGTTGTTGTCAGGCCAGTGGTGAACTTCAACGTCGAGACGTTCAAGAAGTGACAGGCCGGGGGAGTAAGACGGTAATACGGCGGCCTCATAAACCGCAGGACCTAGTTCAATTCTAGGCTCCGGCCCCAGGAATAAATGCCACAGACTCTGACATATCGGCTCTCAGCGCGGGGACAACCTATCACTGTCCCTGAGTACGTGGCATTCGAATCTTCTGCTGGTCAACGCCTGCGCATAGCCCCTGATAAGTGGGATCGCTTCCTCAACCGGTATCAGAGGGAATTGGTGAGGGAATACGATGTCTGGGCGCGAGAGACGCAACGGCTAGTCCTCAGAGCAACGGCTGGGGGCAGGACGGTAATGCAAATCCAAGCCCTTATCCAGGGGCGCGCCGAGGACTTACAGGCGCGGCTAATCGTCTTGGGTCATGCCAGGATAGCACAGGCGGGGGGCATGGGCCTGGGGCGGCACCTGGCGGGCCGTATAGACTCACCTGGGGTACGCCAGGCCATAGCACTACTCCAGGCGGCAAATGACCAATTCCTGGCCACGAACCTAATTCCTGACATTGTGAAGAAGGCATCTGGCGTGACCGTCCAAGGACTGGATACCTCAACACTGCGGCTCACCCTGGGGGATGCTTTCAAAGCCCTGCGTTCTCGTGTGGCTGGTTACGCTGGCGGTGCCACTGTTGCGATCTTCGACGTTCAGAGAATTGCCGGAGGGGATCTGAACAGAGAGCGTCAGATGCAAGGGCAGAGGCCATTCCCTGTGCGGTGGGTGCTGGACCCGGCGGCCACTTCACACTGCGATGATGATCCTAGCAGAGGGACGCATGGTTGCATCCGGCTTGCTGGTGTCTACCCAGGTGGATGGGATGAACTGCCGACGGTGCCGGCGGGTCATGTGACATGCTTGGGGCACTGTCGTTGTCATCTAGAGGCTGACTTTGGCCGGGGTTGGGAAAGAGCATGAGTACCCAGGCTGTGCGGTGTGCAGAGTGCGGGGTGATTATCGCTGAGTGGATTGACGGGGAGTTGGTGATCAAGCAGAGACATCACGGCTCACACCACACAACCAAGTTGAAGGTCAGGATGCCTTCGAAAGTTCCACAAACGACAAAACATGGATTCCCGTCCTAAACATACCGTCTATTGTGATGGTGGTTGTGAAGATTCACCTTCCTGTCTGAATTGTCCTTTGCCCCATTGCAAATATGACGCTCCGCATGAACGGGTAGCCCTCCGCAATCAACAGATGCTAGCAGCGCAACGGGAAGGCGCTAAGGCGAATGAATTAGCACTGCGTTTCGGACTTACCCAACGTTCTGTGTACCGGATATTGAAAAATGGTCATTGACAGACCCGTTATGGAGAGAATATCTTGATAGTGTCGTGATTTAGGCAGGGCCATACCCCTGCTATGGATTGAGCGCCCAGAGTGCCCACAAGGTATTCTGGGCGCTCTTCTTTTTGTGTGAGGTAAGGCATGGAACTAGGACGAAGCGTCAACGGCAAACGGCTGATCATGAACTTGGAGGTCTTTGCCGCCGGGTTCTGGGTGCCGGATGCGGGTGAGGCCCGCGTCTGGACTACCGAGGATTTGGACTCCATGGTGGAAGCGTTTCACGCCGGAGTCCCTGAGGTTGTCCATGCCAAACTAGGACATACGTCCCCGGAGTTTGGTGAGGCTGTGGCTAAGGCCCTGAAGGTGCCCGTAGAGGCCGTCATGGGTGAGGGCGAAGGGGATGGCCAGATCAGCCTGGGGCAGATCATTACTCTCCGGCGCAGTGGGGATCGTCTGATAGCATCCCTCCAAGTCCCTGAAGCGATGGCAGACTTACTCGCTAAGGGATACAACCAGGTTTCCGCCGAACTGCTAAAAGGCATG
>JBDRIA010000075.1:0-14371 GCA_043816345.1 Chloroflexota bacterium | reverse complement strand
CCGGCGATGGACTCCCCACCAGGTCAACTCCATGTTCAGCAAATTGCAGATTCTTTCGGCGGCGTTCCTTTCCTATAGCCACGGCAAGAACGACGCCCAGAACGCCATGGGCATAATGGCCCTGGCCTGGGCGGTATATTACACAGCAGGACAGGATGTGGAGGTGTTCCTCTGGATGAAACTAGCCGCGGCTGGCACCATGGCATCGGGGGTTGCCACCGGAGGATGGCGGGTCATCCGAACCCTGGGAATGAGGATTACCAGGCTTGAGCCGGTTACGGGCTTCGCCGCCAACTTGTGTGCCGCAACCGTTATCGAGGTGGCCTCCAATATAGGGCTTCCGGTGAGCACCACTCACACCACCAGCACTGCCATCATGGGAGTTGGAGCAACCAGACGCCTCTCCGCAGTGCGCTGGGGAGTCACTCGAGGCATCGCGTCGGCGTGGGTGATTACCTACCCCTTCTGTGCCGTCCTGGGCTGGGTGTTCGCCAAAATCCTGGGAGCGATACTGTAGAACGCTACTCCACCACCTCCAGGCCAGCGTAGCCCAGGAGAAGCCTTTTGATTCCCGCCTCCCCCTTGAAGGCTACCGTCACCTCGTGGTCCTGGCCTGTGGGCACGCAGCTTACCACAATTCCCTCCCCGAACCTGGCGTGGCGTATCCGTTCCCCCGCCTTCAGGGGCACACTATTTCTCGTCTCTGACGCAGGGTCGGCCCTTCCGCGGAAGGGTTGGCCCAGGGTAACGGCGCGTTTCTCCGCCGTCGCCAGGGGAGACAGCAGGTGCTGGGGAACATCCGCCAGGAAGCGGGATGGCAGGTTGGGGACACCGCTACCTCTGAACCCACGGCGAAAGGCCCTGGTAATGTATAGCCGGTCTTTGGCCCTGGTCATGCCCACGTAAAACAGGCGTCTCTCCTCTTCCATCTGATCGGGGTCGTCAAAGGAGCGAATGTGAGGCAGAAGCCCCTCTTCCAGACCAACTATAAACACCACCGGAAACTCCAACCCCTTGGCCTGATGCAGGGTGATCAGTGTGATGGCGTCCTGGCCCTCTTCCAGGGTGTCTACATCGGAGACCAGTGCTACGCCCTGGAGAAACGCGGATAGCCTTTCCTCTGGGTCTGGATCCTGGAACTCCTGGGCCGTGGATCGCAGCTCCTGCACGTTCTCCCACCGCTCACGACCCTGCTCGCTGTCCTCCATCAGATGACTCTTATATCCGGTACGCTCCACAACGGCGTCTATCAGCTCCGCCACCTCAAGGCTCTTCGCCTCCTCCATGAGCCCGTTGAGGAGATGAAGGAATCTTGTCACCGCCTGGAAGGTGCGGCCACCTCGTGGCAGGCCGTTGGTCTCTTCTCCCTGTTGCTCCGCGGAAAGTTGTATTGCAGCATAGAGGGGGATGCCTCCGGCACGGGCCGCCTGGGTCAACTGGTCCACGGTCCGCTGGCCTATGCCCCTGGGTGGGACGTTAATCACCCTCAGGAGGCTGACTTCATCGTAGGGGTTGTGGATTGCCCGAAGGTAGGCTATCACGTCCTTCACCTCCTTGCGCTGGTAGAAGCGAAGCCCCCCAATCAGCTTGTAGGCGATGCCGTATCTCAGACATCCCTCCTCCAGGGCACGGGACTGAGCGTTCACCCGGTACATCACGGCGCACTCCCCCAGGCTGCGCCCTTCCTCTCTCTTCAGCCTCTCTATCTCTCGCAGCACCTGCTGGGCCTCTTCCTCGGGGTTGTAGGCCTCCCCAACGAAGATGGGTTTGCCCCGCTGATTGTGGGTGAGCAGGGGTTTGTCCATCCTCTTGCGGTTGGCCGCGATGACCCCGTGGGCAGCCTCCAGTATGGTCTCCGTGGAGCGGTAGTTCTCCTCCAGGGTAACTAGTCGGGCCTCCGGATAGTCCCGTTGAAAAGAGAGGATGTTGCGTATGTCCGCGTTGCGCCAGGAATATATAGCCTGATCGGGGTCGCCCACCACGCAGATGTTGCGATGCTTTCCCGCGACCTGACGGGCGATGGCGTACTGGGCTACATTGGTGTCCTGGAACTCGTCTATGAGTAGGTGGATGTACCGGGACTGGTATTTGTCCAGCACCGAGTCGTTGTCTCTGAAAAGGACGTAGGTCTTGAGCAGCAGGTCATCGAAGTCCACCGCTTTGTTCCTCTGGAGCAACTCCTGGTATCGCAGGTACGCCCTGGAAATGACCACTTCCAGGTGGCTGGAACGCCCCGCAGCAGCATACGCCGCCGCATCAATCAGTTTGCTCTTGGCGCTGGAGATGGCCGCCAGGATTGACCTGGGAGAGAAGCGTTTGGGGTCTATCTCCTCTGCCTCCATGGCTCGCTTGAGGAGGGTGATCTGGTCCTCCTGATCGTAGATTACAAAGGCCCTGTCCAGGCCGATGTGCTGTCCCTCTCTGCGCAGGATGGAGGCGCAGAAGGCATGAAAGGTGGCGACGGTGAACAGTTGTTGCTGATTCCACCAGCCTGCCAGAAGAGGAGATGCGGTGTCTTGCTCACTCTTGCCGAAAAGCCGCTCCCGCATCTCCCTGGCCGCCTTGTTGGTGAAGGTGACCGCGGCGATGTGGTAGGGGTTCACGCCGCACTCCCTGACCAGGTGGGCTATGCGGTGGGTTATGACCCGGGTCTTGCCGCTGCCGGGGCCTGCCAGAATAAGCAGCGGCCCTTCCACCGCCTTCACCGCCTCCCTTTGCTGCTGATTGAGTTCTTTCAGGATGTCCATATCTGCTCATGGAAAGTATACAACAGGGTCGGCCTTTAATCAGGTAAACCAAGGCAGCAATGAGACCGCTTCCGACATCTCCCGCAAGATAGACACCTTGCAGGGCGCTCGCTATACTAGGGCGGAGCGATACGATAATGTGCTCCAGGGAGCTTGATAATGGCCGACATTCGACCCTTTAGGGGAATACGGTACAGTCCTCAGCCAGGTGTAGACCTGGGTCAACTGCTGTGCCCTCCTTACGACATCATCTCTCCCGAGCAGCAAATGGAGCTGCACCAGAGAAACCCCTACAACGCCGTCCGCCTGGAGCTGGGCATGGATTTGCCCACGGACTCGGCGGATGACAATCGCTATACCAGGGCCGCCCATTTGCTGGAAGAGTGGCTGAGCGAAGGGACGTTGCTCGCCGAAGAGGAGGCTGCCTTTTACCTCCTTCAGGAGGACTTCTCCCATCAAGGTCGCTCCATGACCCGCCGCTCCATCCTGGCCAGGGTGCGGTTAGAGGAGTATTCCCAGAGAACGGTCCTCCCCCACGAGGAGACCTCCCAGGGGCCCAAGAGGGACAGAATGGAGCTGCTGACGGCCACCCGGGCCAACCTGAGCCCCATTCTGTCGATCTACCGCGACCCCTCTGGACAGGTGAGGGAGCTGATAGAGAGGGTGGCAGCGGGACCCCCATCAGTCCATGCGAACCATGGTGACACCCGTATTCGGCTGTGGGCCATTGCCGATGGGGCGACGGTACAGACTGTATCGGAGTCGTTGAGGGACGCCCCGGTATACCTGGCCGATGGGCACCATCGGTACGAGACCGCTCTCCAATACCGAGATATCCAGAGGGCAGGCGGAAACCAGAGTGAGGATGCGGGCCACAACTTCGTTATGATGTCTCTCATAGAGATACAGGACCCGGGCCTGCTGGTGCTCCCGTACCATCGCGTCATCAGGGGATTGTCCCCCGGGGAGTTGGACCAGATGCTGGGGCTGGTAAGAGAGACCTTTGACATTCAGCCCCTGGAGGTAAGGCGTGATCGCACTAGGGTTGTTGTTTCTCACCTGGAGGAGCAACTGGAAGGGGTTGCCGAGAACCAGGTTGCCCTTGGCCTGCTGGAGGACGGCGCTCAGAGGGCCTCTCTCCGCACCCTTCGCAACCCACCAGGAGCCTCCTCTCCTCCCCTGGAGCGGTGCGCCACCCTGGTTTTGGGCAGAAGGGTCCTTGAGCCGGTGCTGGGGACTCAGCAGGACGCTGTGGAAAAGGGCCTTTTGCGCTTTACCCACGATTCTGGAGAGGTCTACCGTCTGGTAAGGAGCAGCGATTACCAGTTGGGCTTCATTCTGCCCCCCTTGTCCCTGGACCTCTTTGAGGAGGTGGTGCTCTCCGGAGAGCGCATGCCCCTCAAGTCCACCTACTTCAGTCCCAAGCTACCCACGGGGCTGGTGATAAACCGCCTGGTGTGATGGCTAGTGCTTCCATGCGCAATTCAGCACATGCAAGGGCGTGACCTGAACCCAGTAGGGGCGATTCATGAATCGCCCCTACCATCCCGCTCGTGTGGTTCGGCAGGCACGCTTGATATTGTGCGTACCAGTAGTAGGGGCAGGTTTCAAACCTGCCCCTACGTCACGAAGGACATGAGCGGGGCTTTTCCTCCGCTCGTATGGTTCGACAACCTTGCTTGTTATTGTGCGTGGCGCAAATGAGGCTGCATGACTAGATCGCTTGGCTCACTGCCCATGGGAATATCCATGAGATCATCTACTAGGTCGACCATTTGATATTCTCCAGCTCAGGCTACCTGGAGGATACAGCTAACTGGGGCCAACTTCAACATACAGGAGCCGAAATCGGTCTTGTCTTGTGACAAGGCATAAGGGGCTCACGCGGGATAAGACACTCCAACGCCCTTGACATGACAAACAGAGGCCCGATATCGCGCGGAATTAATGCCGTCGTATTCCACGATATCTACCGTTGATGCGGTGCGATAGAATAAGGGTAGATAAATAGACCGATGCAGATAATGGTCCTAATATCACAGAATATCTCCAGAACCTTTCTTCACTTGTAGCGAGGAAGGTTGCAAATACGAATGTCAGGCCTAATGCAATGAATGGCAACCAAGCGAATAAGCGCCATCGACCGGCCATATTATACAGTGCGAAACACTGTATAATGATGTAAATCGCGAGCATGACCAATACCACGTGCATTCCTCCTTTGCATCGTTTTTTCAACGATCGCCTTCAGCCTACAACGCATATCTATAGGGAACGCTGACCTTTGCTCCAGTGTCTCGGCCCAGGTTATGCTTTGTACAAGCATTGAACAATGCTCCTGACTTTTGCTGGATTCTGCAACCGGTGGGCCGTCAGAGATTCGAACTCTGGAGTCCCAGATTAATAATCGTTCTATCGTAGCTGAGGACGCAAGGTTGGAACAGGTCTTCGTATGTGCCCATTGGGGCATTATGGCAGGCTCACCACGAGCGGAGAGTCGAGATAAAGTAGGGGTGGGTTTCAAACCCACCCCTACTTTATCACCGCCAGCGTCGGCGTCCCATAGCGGCAATGAGCGGCGCCATAGCCATCCACAGGGCTAAGGTCACTACCATAGCACCTTTGTAGCCGATCGTCTCGACTCCCACGTCGTCGGCGATGATGCCCCAGAAGATCATGACGATCCACGAGCTGAAGAAGAAACTTAACCCCGCCGAGGGGATGGCCAGGATGGCGAAACAGCCCATAGGTGACCTCCGTGCCGTGAGCGTTTCTCAGGTCGGCTTTCGGCCATTGAATCTTAACCCTTTGCCCCCAGGATAGGAAAGAGGGGCAAGGCATCCGCACACCTCACCTTCGCTTCCATCCCCAGCGTACCCTTGCTATACTTATCCGCGATGTAGGCTAGCCATGTTACGCGGCGTGACGCTCGTCACTTTCAGAGCAGCCATGATTGACACAGGCATCAAGGAAAGGGTGGAGCGCCTCCGCAGGGAGATAAACCACCACAACCACCTGTACTACGTCCTCGACCAGCCAGAGGTAAGCGACGCCGAGTATGACCGGCTCATGCTGGAGCTGAGGACGCTGGAGGAGCAATACCCCGAACTCGTCACCCCCGATTCGCCAACTCAGAGGGTGGGAGCCGCCCCCGCGGAGGGTTTCGCCGAGGTAGCGCATCCCGTGCCCCTCCTCAGCTTGGCCAACGCCTTCAACGACGAGGAGCTCCAGGCATGGCACCGGCGCTCCACCAACCTCCTGGACGGGGCTACCTTCGATATGGTGTGCGAGATGAAGATAGACGGCCTGGCCGTAGCCCTCACCTACGAGCAGGGGGTGCTGGTCCACGGGGCCACCCGGGGGGACGGTCTTCGGGGCGAGGACGTCACTCAGAACCTGCGTACCATCCGTTCCATACCCCTGTCGGTGTCCAGGGAGTCGCCAGAGCGGTTCGAGGTCCGGGGAGAGGTGTACTTTCCCCGCTCCCTCTTCGCCAGGCTGAATGAGGAAAGGGTCGCTGAAGGACTGCCCCCCTTCGCGAACCCCAGGAACTCCGCCGCCGGCTCCCTGCGCCAGTTGGACCCCGGGATTACGGCCCGGCGTCCCCTGGACATCTTCGTATACGGCCTGGGATATGCCCAGGGAAGCGCAGTTCCCGACAACCACTGGGAGACTATGGAGTACCTCAAGTCCCTGGGATTCAAGGTCAACCCTCATAATGCCCTGTGCCGCAGCCTGGAGGAGGTGAAGGGGTACTATGCGCGATGGCTGGATGGCAAGACAGAGCTGGACTACGACACCGATGGCGTGGTAGTGAAGGTAAACCCCTTTGCCTATCAGGGGAGCCTGGGGCAGGTGGGAAGGGAACCTCGATGGGCGGTGGCCTACAAGTTTCCCGCCACCCAGGCAATCACCCGCCTTCTGGACATTGGGATCAACGTGGGGCGCACGGGCAGCCTGAATCCCTATGCCATCCTGGAGCCGGTCAACGTTGGGGGGGTCGTAGTGAAGCTGGCTACCCTCCACAACGAGGACAACATTCGTCGGAAGGACATACGCGTTGGCGACTGGGTGGTGGTGGAGCGGGCGGGCGAGGTCATACCCCAGGTGGTGGCTCCCGTGGTGGGACGCCGCACGGGGGAAGAGCGGGAGTTCACCATGCCAGAGAAGTGCCCCGTATGCGGTACGGGCATTGTGCGGACGGTTGGGGAGGCAATGTCTCGCTGTCCCAACACCGCCTGTCCGGCTCAGGGCTATGAGCTACTCAAGCACTTCGTCTCCAGGGGCGGCATGGACATCGAGGGAATGGGGGAGAAGCTGTGCTCCACTCTCCACCGCGCCGGCCTGGTCAAGGACATCGCGGATGTCTATTCCCTCACGAGGGATGACCTGATAAATCTGGAGCGCATGGCAGATACGAGCGCCGGCAACATCATCAGCGCCATCGAGAAGAGCAAGTCCCGTCCCCTAGCCCGGGTCATCTTCGCCCTGGGCATCCTGCACGTGGGCTCGGAGATGGCGGAGGTCCTGGCCTCCCACTTCTGGAGCATACACCAGCTGTCTCGCGCCACCGAAGAGGAGCTGTTGGAGATTCCCAGCGTCGGGCCGAAGATTGCCCAGAGCATAACTGCCTACTTCCGTGACCAGGGCAACCTGGACACTATAGAAAAACTGCGCAGCGCCGGAGTTCGCCTGGAGGAAGAGTCTCCCCGGGTAGAGCGGGACCTGCCCCTAGCGGGAATGCAGTTCGTGGTCACCGGCAGATTGGACAGCCTCACCAGGGCCCAGGCGGAGGCCCGCATCAAGGAGCTTGGGGGTTCCGTGACCAGCAGCGTCAGTCGCAAGACAAGCTACCTGGTGGCCGGAGAAGAGCCAGGCTCCAAGCTGGAGCAGGCGAAGAAGCTGGGCACTCCCCTGCTTTCGGAGGAAGAGTTCCTTCAGATGGTTGGTAAGGATTAGGAGTTCATGACCTCATACGCCGCGGATAAAGATGGCCGAGACCTGTCTTCGCTGTTTTCCCCACAGCTTGAGGGCAAACTCCGGCCCTGGAGCGCTTCCCAAATGGGACTTCAGTATCCTGGGGAGGTTATCGTGGCCTCCCGGTGGAACGATGCCTGGGGCAAAGAGCTAACGGACGACCGGTACTTTCGCATAGTCCTGCTAACCTCGCGCCAGCGCTCCTTCACCGCCGACTTGCGGGATGCCCGCATAGTGGTCTGCATTCCCGCCCAGGATGTGCTTCACCAGAGGCACGACCTGGACCGTGAACTGAGATCCATCGCCGAAGCCAGGGGGCTGTACACCGTTGGGCGACAGGCGGACTCCTCGGCGTTGCGCTCCACCCTGGACCAGCGCGAGGCGGAGCTAAGGGACGAGTTTCTAGGGGTTTGTTCCCGCTCCTATGGCTCCGGCCAGATACGAAATACCGTGGATATGAACCAGGAAGCCGAGCACATCTTCGCCTCTCAAGACCCCACCCGGTGGTTGCAAGACCTGGCGGGAGTCGTCCTTACCAGGGTCTATCCCACCCTTCCCATAGACCAGGCGAGCTTCCCGCGCACCCTGCTTGAGACAGACCTGCCAGCCCTCTTCGACGGGTTCCTGGCCGATGTGCCCCAGCTTCCAGTGGAAGGGGCTATCATCTCCTTCGCCGTGGGCCTGGGGCTCGCTCAGGAGGGATCCCCCTCTGCCTTCGACCCTCGAGGCTGCGCCGTTTTCGGGCTGGTCCAGCAGGAGCTTGAGCACAAAGGCCCCAGGATACCGGTATCAGACCTCGCTCGACTCCTGGGGCACTCATACGGCCTTCCCCTCCCCCTGATGGCTTTCTTTCTTCTGGCCTTCGTAAAGCACTCCCACCCGGAGACGGAGCTGGACCTGGCTCCAGAGAGCTCCCTGACGACCACAGAGGGAGGCCCCTTTCCGGGTGACCGCCTCACCTGGGACCTGGTTGGGCGAATCCGGTGGCATCAGGATATGGAGGCATTCCTCACCTGCCTCCATCTGCCGGAGCCTCCCACCTGGAACACGGCCCTGTCATTCATCCAGATGATAGACCCCGAGGCGGAAAGGGCTGCCCCCCATGACATCACCCGGAAAGAAGCCGCTCTGCTCTCCAAACTGGGGGAGCTTGGGGAGAGCGCCCGGCAAGCTCAGGTGGATATCCAGCCCCTTCTCGAGGAGAAGGACTTGGCCGAGGTTGAAGACCGGCTGCAGGCTCTCGTTGCCCTGGGAGGGAGTGCCGACTTTGGGCAGTTCTACCACGGCGTACGGCAGAGTTTCCGACGACCCCGTTCCCTTGCCACCGATCTCCATCTGCCGGCAAAGGTGCTCCAGCTCAAAGCCATCTTTCCGGAGATAGCGGCGGTGCGATCATACCTGAAGGAGATGTCCTTTGGCCCCAGCGAAGGTGCTCTTTCCCTGGACCACCAGGCCCTCGCCTACGAGACCAACCCAGCCCACATCCTGGAGAGCGCGGAGCTATGGCCCGGTGTCAAGGGAAGATTTGAACGCCTCCGTCGAACGTATAGAGACCTTTATATACGACATCACGCTCAGTACCGCAAAGAGGTATCCACACTCTGGGCCCGCCTGCAACATGCCCTACCACTGGTAGAGGCCCTGGAGGAATTTAACTCCATTCCTGAGCTTGGCCCTCCAGTGGGAGAGGAGCTTCCGTACCAGTTCGAGCAGCTAAACACCACCCTTAGAATGTGCCCGGCTCAGGAAGAAGACGTCACCCTGGAGGACCATCCCGCGTGCCTGTACTGCGGCCTTCGACTGTCGGAGGGCGTACCGTACCCGGAGGTAGAGGCCCTGCTGATGGACGTAGGGCAAGGTGTCCAGGAGCAGAACCGCCGCCTTAGCCTCCACGGTATCCAGCAGATACTGGAGCAGGGGGACGAGCAGATGGTGGACAAGCTGATAAAGATAGTCCGCATGGCGGACCTGATCCCTCTGACCAATGCCCTGAGTCCTCAGGTACTGGCCTTTCTGCGGCCCTTCCTTGCCAGCCGATGAAGCTAGTAGTGGGGTTAGGCAATCCGGGAAGGGTGTACGCCAGGTCGAGGCATAACGTCGGGTTCCGTTGCATCGATGGCATCAGCCATGATGCGGGCATATCAATGTCCGATCGGCGACGGTTGGCGGTAATCGGGCAGGGGAAACTGGGGCAGGAAGATGTGGTGCTGGCTAAGCCACGCACCTTCATGAACAACAGTGGGGAGGCCTTGCCTTATCTGATTAGTCGCTTTCACACACCCCTCCAGGACCTGATCGTCATCCACGACGATATGGACCTGCCCCTGGGGAAAATTCGTATCCGGCCCTCGGGAAGCGCTGGTGGACACCGGGGCGTGGAATCCATCTTGGATGCCCTGAGGAGTCCAGACTTCACTCGCATCCGCATAGGCATCGGCCGCCCTCCACCGGGCATGGGTGAGGTGGAGTTCGTCCTGGGCACGTTCACCGCCGAAGAAGCTCCCCTGATTGGAGAGGCGGTAGTCGTAGTACGAAATGCGGTGGCGGATGTGATTGGGCATGACCTGGAGTGGGCCATGAACCGTTACAATTAGTGTAGTGTACGCCAAATAGCTTGACAATAAATAGGTTTCGCCGCCGGTGTACTATAAAGTGGATTTTTGAACTTGTCTCGTAAAGCACAGACTTGCTCGGTGCTACCGCTGCAAGGTCATTTCCTTAGCCAAGCTGACTCCGTGGTTCCCACACGCCTGGTTATCACTCCCCCGGCAGGTCGTCTACCACGCTTAGTTCCACCGTGCCTTGGCCCAGCCCCAAGGCGCTTGGCCACTGCGCCATAGCTTGAGCAAGTTGTGGGTCATCCCTACCAGTGACCACTCACTCTGGGCAGTGCCCAACCCCCGTCTCATAAACCCTCGGAACCCTTGCCCCTCCTTGACCTGACCCAGCACCGGCTCCACCAGCACACCCCGCATCTTGTATAGGGATCGCCCTCGCTTTGTTAGTAGCTTGCGCTCCATCCTGTCCCTCGGGCTCAGTCCTTTTGGCATACGCCCTCGGGGACACCCCTTCTCCCGTAGCATCTTCCGCTGCTTCCAGTCCTTGGTGGTGGCAATGAGAAGCTCGGGCATCTCTGGGCAGGAACACGCCTTGATGTTGGCTTCACTCCAGTAGCCAGCATCGGCCAAGCCCGCTTTGGGCCAATCCTCTATGCCGGCTTATGCCGGCTGCCTCCAGGGTGTGCGGGATTGTGGCAGGACATGTGTGCGCAGATTTACGAAACTAAATACTAGGACGTACTAGAACCCCTCTATTTGCACTTGGGGCGCTCGCTCCTTCAACAGGCGGAGGAACTCCTGGGTGTTCCGGGGGCTTATCACCAACCGACGTACTCGACCATCTCGCCTGCTCTCCACGATTAGGTTGTCCGTGGAGAATGCCAACCGCAGGCGAGGCTCCCGGAATGAGCTGACCTGGGCCCACCATCCCCCTTTCCTGACCAGGAACATCTCCTCCAGGGGGTAGCGGAACCGCAGGGGGCCAAAGGTCATCCTTAAATCCGACTCTCCTACCTGGTACCGACTGCCAAAGAGAACCCACAGGCCGAGAATGTCCAGGACAAGGACCAGGATGATGGCCCAGGAGTCCCCCTCCGGGTCCAGCAGGGTCACCACGGTGGAGATGCCCAGCGCGCCGAAGACCAGGGTCGGGAGCCACCAGTCCATCTTGGGGCGGAAGCTGAAAGTGGCCATCTCCTGATAACACCTCGATTTGGATATATGTGCAGACATTCTAGCAGAACGGTGGGTACATTAGGCGCTGGGCTACAGGGCGTGGCCAGCCCCACACCCCTCATACCGTAGGGGCAGGTTTCAAACCTGCCCCTACTTTTCCTCGTATGGTTCGACTGCCCTTCGTTGACAGCCCTCCAGGGCCTTGCTATATTCGCGTGGGAGGGCAGATGACCTCTTCAAAAAACCTGGAGATGCTCATATCCAGGGAACAGATTGCGGAGGCCGTTAAGCGCATGGCCCACCAGATAGAAGGGGACTATCCCACGGAGATGCCCCTGCTGGTGGCCGTTCTCAAAGGCTCCTTCATTTTTCTGGCCGACCTGGTGCGGCAGATGCAGCGTCCTGTGGAGCTAGACTTCCTTCGCCTCTCCAGCTACGGGAACGATGTCGAATCGTCCGGAAAGGTAAGGCTTCGCATGGGGGTCACCAGCCCAGTCAGAGGGAGGGACGTGCTGGTGGTGGAGGACATCGTGGACACGGGTCTCACCACGTCCTACGCTTCCAGGTACCTGCGGCGGAAAGGGGCCTCCTCCGTGAGGCTCTGCACCCTGCTGGATAAGCCCTCCCGCAGGCAAGTGCCCGTGACCCTGGACTACATGGGTTTCACGTTGCCCGACGAGTTCGTTGTAGGGTATGGCCTGGACTTCGACGAGCAGTACCGCCATCTACCGGACATCCACATCCTCACAGGAGTTGGACATGAGCCTTAAGGGCCTCATCCAGGTGGCCCGGGGAGACGCCTTAGCAGACCTGGTCCTTTCCAACGCCCGAATCGTCAACACCTTCACAGGTGAGATCGAGGAGGACAGCGTGGCCGTGTACCAGGGACGGGTGGCGGGCGTCGGCGACTACAGAGAGGCGCGGCGGGTGGTGGACTTGGGCGGCAGATACCTGGCTCCGGGCTTCATCGATGGGCACGTTCACATGGAGAGCACCTATCTCCACGTGGACCAGTTCGCCAGGGCGGTGGTGCCCAGAGGCACTCTGGCGGCGGTGACAGACCTCCACGAGGTGACCAACGTGGCCGGCCTGGAGGGCATGAGGTACATCATGGAGTGCGCCCGCAGGATGCCCATGGACATCTTCTTCATGGCCCCGTCTTGCGTGCCCGCCACCGATATGGAGACCTCGGGGGCCAGGCTGGAGCCCCAGGACATTCGGAAGGCCCTGCGATGGAAGAGAGTCCTGGGTCTGGGTGAGCTGATGAACTTCCCCGGAGTCATCAATGCCGACCCCCATGTGCTTGAGAAGGTCCAGGCTGCCCAGGGACGGCCCAAGGACGGCCACGCCCCCCGGCTGCGTGGCAAGGCTCTCAACGCCTACCTGACCCCAATCATCGGCTCCGACCATGAGTCTACCGAATACGAGGAGGGCCTGGAGAAGCTGCGCCGCGGCATGCGGCTCATGATAAGAGAAGGCTCCTCGGAGAAGAACCTGGAGGAGCTGCTGCCCCTGGTCAACGAGGGCAACTATCACCGGTGCATGCTGGTGGTGGACGACCGCAGCGCCCTGGACATCCTGAAGGAGGGCGATGTGGATGCCGTGGTGCGGAAGGCCATTCGCCTGGGGCTGGCTCCCATTAGAGCCATTCAGATGGCCTCCCTGAACGTGGCGGAGTACTTCCGCCTGGAGGGCCTGGGAGGTGTAGCCCCGGGCTACTATGCCAACATGATGGTCATCGGCGATCTGAAGGCCCTGGACATCCAGCAGGTGTACTATCGGGGCCGCCTGGTGGCGCAGGATGGAAAGCCCATGTTCAATGCTACTTTGCCCGCCAACGAGGCCATAACCCGTACCATGTGGGTCAAACCCTTCACGGTGGCAGACCTGGCTCTAGTGACTGGGATCGCAGACACCTTCCCAGTGATAGAGATCGTGCCGGGGCAGATCGTGACCCGCAGGCTGGACCAACGTCCCAGTCGCAGTAACGGCACAGTAGTCGCCGATCCAGGCAAGGACCTGCTCAAGCTGGTGGTAGTGGAGCGGCATCACGCCACGGGCAACATCGGCATAGGGCTGGTGAAGGGCTTTGGCCTTAAGAATGGGGCACTGGCTACCTCCGTGGCCCACGACTCCCACAACATCGTCGTGGCAGGGGTCTCCGACGACGACATATACGCAGCCATCAAGGAGGTGGAGGGCAACCAGGGTGGACTGGCCGTGGCCGCCGAGGGTAAAGTCCTGGCCTCATTGCCTCTGCCCATCGCAGGTCTCCTCTCCCAGGAGCCACTGGAGACGGTGGCTGCGAAGATAGAAGAGATGGAGCGGCTGGCAAAGGAGCTGGGATGCCAGGCTCCATCGCCGTTCTCTGTCCTCTCCTTCCTGGCTCTGCCGGTTATTCCTGAGTTGAAGCTGACGGACATGGGCCTGGTGGACGTAATGGCGGGTAAGCTCCTGGAGGTGGGGTAGGCTGGCATTGAGCATCAAGTGGCCGTTGGCTAAGGATACGCAGGGCAGTTACGTCCATATTCGGGATGCGGTCAGAAATGAGCATTACGGCTGCCCGGAATGCTCTGGCAGGTTTGTTGCCCGAATGGGAACAGAGGTTACGCATCACTTCGCGCATTATCGGGGGGATGTATGTAGTGGTGAGGGTTCCAGACACTCTATCGCGAAGCATTATGTAGCTAGCCTCCTAGAACACCTTGTTGACCTACCACTCAGATGTCGATGTGGTATCCCAACAAAGGCATATAGATTCCAGGTTTCTAATGTCAAGCCTTCGATGTATTATCCGTAAATATCCGACAGTCAGGCTCCTTTCGTGAGGGGTGTGTGTAGTCCAAGGCCGAGGTGAGGCCGGTGGTAATGATACCGCTCCAAGAACATTTCTGCAGCCTCCTGGCAGGAAGG
>JBDRIA010000074.1:0-9459 GCA_043816345.1 Chloroflexota bacterium | reverse complement strand
TTCAGCCATCTAGCACCATCCTGGATTACCCATACTATCTTTTTTCAGTGGATACATTCGCTTGGCAATCAGTTCAGCCTTCTCGTCGGCATGCTTGCGCATGTTGTCGTGTATCGAGAAGCCGAAACGCGTTCCGCTGCTCCTACTCAATGCAGACTAATACTAAGTGCCACTACTCTATTATCCATGTGCACCGCTTCCCCCACACCAACTCGTCATACGGAAATATTCCTACGTGACCGAATCTTAGCATATTCCAGTAGCCTCCTGGTTTCAAGCAATGCTTTTGTGTGCCACAATTGCCGTCCAAGTGGGAATACGGTGTATTGTCACAGTGGATCGAAACTTCCTGTGCTTCTAGTGTAGACCGTCAGCGGGGGCTGTTGCCGAAGTGGTGTGTGGGTGGAATCAGGGGCGATAGGGGGACACCATGGCGTCGTGGCGTAGGCCCCTCAACTCTATGAGGATTTGCCGCAACAGCAGAAGCTGAAGTCGGCGCCACTGTATATCGCTTGCCAGCCTTCCCCATCTAATCGGATCCTCTGAGAGATATTCTTCGAGCATCTCCGCAATGTCTCGGGGCATTGTTCACCTCGCTTCAATGGACGAATACTATGCCAACACTGATAGCACAGGGTATTGAACTCAAGTCGTCAAGTAGGGCATATGCTTCCCATCCTACTTTGGCGAGCAAATCTATGACGTCAATACCCATGGCCTCCATCGCCGGCCGGGACCGGTTCGGGAAACGGCATCTACCGCTGTCTAGGAACTGGCAAACAAGGCCGTTGCACAAATAGTCCTTGCAGGAGCCGCCGCCTAGGCCCATTGCCAAGTAATAGCCATCCTTGTAAGCTTGGCGCTCCAACCCGAAAACCACCTCACTAGTCTTCTGATGAAAGGCAAGAGTCCGGCGCTGCTCTGCTCTGGTCTCTCCCCTTCCTGGAGCATACTCCTCGATCGGCCCTACCTCGCACTTGACCAATACCGCGTGTGAGAACCGGGCAATAGCCCCCCGCACCAGATCAAGATCGGGGGCGTAAGGAGGACACGAGGGGGTCTCTCCCGCTCGCAAGCATCGCGGCACCACACACTTCAGCCGCACCCGCTCATCGATACTCACGTAGCTTGTGGGAATGACAATCGCCTCAGAAGCTCCTGACTCCAAAGCCAACCGGCAGTAGCGCTCCAAATCAGCCTGCAAGGTATCCCCGTCAACTTGCTTCCCTAGTGCTCTCTGCATGCTCTCCTCCATCGCTGCTCTTACCGGAGTGGTTGCCTTATCATGACGGACATGGCCTGAAAGTCTTGAGATAGTGAGATTGTAACACTTCGGGTGGTGTCCTGACTTGCCTCGAGTGATTGGACAACTTTGTTCAACAGACCACGGGTGCTCCTTTTGCAGGCAGGATGCAACGGGGGGCTAGGGAAGCAGTTGAGAGCATTTCACTAGACCGGACTGGTGAGAAGGAGGGCAAACGGTGCGGAAGGGAGTTACACAGCTATTCGCCGGGGGGTTAGTGGTCTTCAGTCTCTCGTATTGTTGCTCATAACGTATCTCCTGACTAGCCCGTGTGTTGCTCTCTCCGGAGCATCGCTCGGAGGCGACGCCACAGGCGATTCAACGATACCAGTTGCTCGGCCTCCAGTTGGGTGGAGCCGTAGCGTTCGGCTACATAGGCATGGGTAATGGCTTCCAGCTCCGTCGCTGGCGCTGGGAGGCGATGCTCCAGGGTACGCTGGTATTCATAGGGCGTAGCTGCCGGTTGCCTGGGGAAACCTGTCCGGGTACCCTCCCACAGGAGACCCTGGTACAACTCTCTCACGGGGAAGATACGATCGTCGTCTTCGTCGTCCACCATTGCCGCTGCGGGTGGTGGACTCGCCTTCGACCTCTCACCCTTGAATAGCATCAGCCAGCGCAGCAGGCGAATTAGAAGGGAGAGAAGGTCAGATGATATCTCTTTCCAGGACCACAGGGATTCACTGATCTGCTCAACCCCTTCATCTACTACCCGGCCTCGTCGGTAGCGGAAGAGGGTGCGCGCCAGCAGATAAACCACCAGAACCACCACCAGGGCCACCAACACTCCCTTGAGGATCAGAACGGCCTCCGGGGGGAGGAGCTCAATCCCTTGCCCTTCCACTTTCTCGCGCACCTCAAAGGGCTCGAGCGGGTTGGGTCGCTGTGGGGGCTGGGCCAGGCCGAAGATACTGACCAGGAAATGCAGGATGTATATGAGGCCAGCTGCGGGGAAACCCACGAGGTACACAACGCTAATGAAGAGTGCCACCACAATCCACTGGGCCAGGATGTTGAGGGGATGGAGCCACAAGTTCAACAAGTCCAGGGAGAAGATGCTGCCCACCCCTATGCCCACGGCAAGGATTGCCAGAACCACCCCAAGCGTCAGGGTAAGCCACAGGCGGCTGGGAGGCGCTGAAGCGTCCTCGTGGCGAAGCGCCTCCTGGCGGATGGCCACAAGCTTGAGCAGGGCCAGGCCCACCAGCCCCGTGGAGAAGTAGGCAACTACATATAACTCCGTCGACCCCAACGCGGCTCCGGACTCATTGACGCCGGGCGAGCAGCGCCAGAGGACGAAAAGCACCACCAGGGCTACCAGGCCGACAAGGAATTTCGGGTAAAGGTCCTCAAAGGAAAGGGTTTCTCTACCTATGGACATGCCTCTCCAGAGAAGATAGACTCCGAAGGCGAGGCTACCAACCAGGGGTGAGATGTGCAGGGAGGCATACTGGAACCACTGCGCGTCCCAAAGGGCATAGCCCCCGCCCATCTCGATGCGGACCAAGGCAACAAGAAAGACTGCCATAGCAGGCAGGGCAACCACGCGAGTCCATCGAAGGGGCCACTCGTATGCCAAAACAAGGCGGGTGGTAGCCTCGGCCGCCATAGCCAGAGCCACTGCCCCTTCCAGGCCAATGGGGGTGGTGGGCCAACTTATGGTCCCCAATGTGCCTATCCAGGCAAACCAGGCATAGATCCAGAGAACCTCCAGAAAGACGGCCAGCAGAGGCACCGCATGTCCCAGGGTAAGGAGGCCCCGTAGACGCTGGATGTGGCTAGTGCCCACGGTATATCCACTCCATGCCCCCTACCGGGGCCTGTTGATAGATGCTCGCCGCCAGGTGGTTCAATGCTCTTCTCCACTATCGCTGCCGAGGAGGCGCAGAGCATCACGCTCCTGACGGTAGAGCTGGTCTGACACCCTGTACATGGTGATTCCATCCATGCTGAGCCGAGGCCCATTGCCCCCCACTGCGATGAGCGCTACCCGCCGCCCCACCCGGCGAAAACGGTGGAGACAGGCCAGGACAGGTGCCAGGGGCGCAGCGGTGATTACAGCCAAGGTGGCACTCCAGGGAAGGCCTCTGCCCTCCGTGTTCAAGAGTTCTTCCACGGGCATGAAGGGCCATCCCTGCACCTGGGCCAGGGCCTCCAGGACTCGCATCTCCTGTTCCGGATGGTTTGAGGGTGGAAGCTTGATCATGTGGTCTGTTCCTCGATAGGGCTCGTTCACGTACAGCCCAATGCGGTAGCCATGGCGAAGGGCGTGGCTGGCAATAGAAGCGGCCGTGATAACAGCAGTCTCCAGGAGCTGTTCGGAGGGGCCCAAGTGAGGCAGTACCGCCGTGCGCATATCCAGGAACAGCGCCAGGTCTACGGTGGTGGTTGGCTCGAATACGCGGCTCTGGAGACGGCTCAACCGGGCTGTGGCTTTCCAGTGAATACGCTTGAGGGGGTCTCCATAGGCGTAGTCGCGGGTGCTCAATACCTGTACCGGGTCTTCGAAGAGGTGCCTTCTAATCCGCAGGTCTCCAAAGGGGTCTCGTGAAGGGAGGCCCAGTTCCTCCAGGGACACAATCCGAGGGTAGACCAGAAGTCGGTCAAGAGTTCTGACGGTGCTCTCTTTCTGGAAAAACCCGAAAAGGTCGCCGGAGCGAATGGTGGCCGGACCAAAAGTGAAGTAGCCTCGCCTCAAGCACTGGACCTGGTATCGGTGTATTAGCCGGTGGTACCAACCCAGGGAAAGGAAATTGGGGAGAATTGCTCGCGTTGGCTTGCTGGAAGAAGGATGAGTCGTGCCTTTAGGGAAAACGACCCCATCGGGCACTTCGTCCTGGATATGCACCCACGGGAGTGGCAAGAGTTTCCGGTTCGACACTTCTATCTCCAGGGTTACCGTCTCACCGAAAAAAACCCGGGGTGTGGCCAGGTGTCTGCTGTACTCCACTCGTTCAAGGGCATAGCGGGCCCACAAACGAGTAATGCCCGAGACCAGGAAGAAAAGGAGAGCCATCAGCAGAATAGGAGCCTGACGTAGCAAGATGGCCGTCAGCAGCAGGACAAATGTGAAAAGTAGCCAGGCCCCACCCAGCATTGCTATCCCTCGGTCCGAGCGTTGGTGCCAGCTTCCTCTTCCACCGGCACGGGAACCAGGCCCAAGACCTCCTCCAATATATCGGCGGTGGTGTGCCCTCGAAGGTGGCTTTGAGCCTGGGAGATGATGCGGTGTTCCAGCACAAAGGGAGCAAGATACTTCACATCGTCCGGTATGACATATTCACGGCTCCGGATGGCCGCCAGCGCTTGAGCCGCGTGAAATAGTCCCAGCATGGCCCTGGGGCTGGCCCCTATCTCCACCTGCGGGTGACGGCGCGTAGCATGCACAAGCTGGATGATGTACTGGCGCACCTCCGGCCGCACCATGACTGTGCGACACACCTGCTGGAGTTCCGATATCACCTCCGCAGAGACCACCGCCACCAACTCATCAATGGGATTATGCTCCGCGAAACGATCGAGGAGGACGAAGTCCTCCTCCTCCGTGGGATAGCCCAGCCTCAACCGCAGGAGAAACCGATCCATTTGGGCCTCTGGCAAAGGGAACGTCCCCTCCAACTCGATGGGGTTTTGAGTGGCCAGGACCAGGAAAGGCCTGGGCAGGGGCTTGGTCTCTCCCTCCACCGTCACCTGTCTCTCCTCCATGGCCTCCAGAAGGGCCGACTGGGTTCGGGGAGTGGCCCTGTTGATCTCGTCAGCCAGCACTACTTGTGCAAATACCGGGCCGGCGCGAAACTGAAACTCCCCCGTCCTCTGGTTGTACACGTACGTCCCCGTGATGTCTGAAGGGAGCAAGTCTGGAGTGCACTGGATGCGCCGGAAAGTGCATCCCAGGGACCGGGCCACGGACCTGGCCAGCATGGTCTTCCCGATTCCGGGTACGTCTTCTAGCAGGACGTGGCCCTCGCACAACACTGCCACCAGGGCCAACTCCAGGACCGAACTCTTGCCCACGATGACCCGCTCAATGTTCTCCCGAATCTGGAGTGCCACCTTAGCAACTTGCCTGCTGGATGCTTCGCTCATGGGTATCCTTTTTCTGCTGATCTTTTCTGCTAATAAATATAACCGCCGTGCACAAAAGTCAAGAGGGCTGCTGAAAAGCTGAAATGGGGGGAATGGGGAATACAGAGAGGGGAGGTCCCTCATCATGAGGAATCACACCGATCTCAGACTCGTTCTGAGCTACGTCGACCCCGCCGAAGGGCATGTTGGGGCCGTTCATCAATCCGCGACCTGGAATATGGTCCTTTCACCCCCGAAGACCGATTCAGGTGCAAAGTGGGTTTGTCTGGGCTGGTCTTGCCACGTCATTCGAGACAATGGCCTCTGATTGCCAGGTGCTTGATATCGGGTACAAACCCGAATCTCCTTATCGCCAGCTCCTTCAAGCCATCCAGGATTGTCTCATCAACATCGGTCACCTTGCCACACCTGGAGCAGATGAGATGGTGATGGTGGCCCTTTTCCACATGGTGATAGCAGAGCCTGCCCTCTCCCAGATCTGTCTCCGCCACGAGGCCTAGCCCCTTGAGCAGCTTCAATGTCCTGTAGACAGTAGATCGATTGGTGTTAGGCTGCTTGTCGTGTGCCTGCCGATAGATGTCCTCGGCAGTGACATGCCCATCGGATCTGTGCAGCACCTCCAAGATAGCGGCCCTCTGCGATGTGAGCCTGTAGCCCAAGTCTTTCAAAGTCTGTGTGCAACTCATAGTGCCACCCCAGTTCGCTGCTTTCTCGCTCGCAGCAGGATAATGTTCCAAGAGTTGGTCCCTGGATGGTATTGCACCTCCACATCCACACCGTAGACTTCTCCGATGTTATGCGGCTTCAGGACCTCCTCAACTGCACCTATGTCAAACACTTTACCCGATTTGAGGAGAAGCAGCCGGTCGCAGAACCGGGCGGCCACGTTCAAGTCATGGGAAACCAGCAGGGTTGTGAACTTCTTTGCCACGGTCAGTTCACGGATCATTTCCATGATCTCCATCTGGTGGTTCACGTCGAGATGGAGCGTAGGCTCGTCTAGAAGCAGAATCTCAGGCTGCTGGGCCAGCGCCCTGGCGATGATCACCCTCTGCCTTTCTCCGCCGCTCAGCTCGTCTATGCGTCTCGCGGTAAGGTGCCGCGTTTCAGTCAGCGCCATGACGCTGTCCGCAATATCGATGTCCCTCTTTCCTTCGCTGGCGAACCTTCCCAAATGTGGGTTCCTCCCCATGAGAACCACATCAAGCACACTGAAGGGGAAGGAAATGGAAGAGTTCTGAGGAACCGTGCCAGCTTTTCGGGCGATCTCCCTTCTGCTCAGTTTAGAAGCGTCCTGTCCGTCGATGAAAACAGTCCCTGTCCGGGGTTTTAGCGCCCTGCTGACGCACCGGAGCAGTGTGGTCTTCCCGGAGCCGTTTGGCCCAATCACGCCGAGTACTTCGCCTTCCATTGCCTCAAAGGTAACGGTGTCAAGGGCCTCGACACTGTCATAGCTAAAAGTAACGTCCTTCAACTTAAGAAGCATATCACCACCCCGTTACCCTTCTTCTTCGGCGTAATAGGAAGAGAAAGAACGGAGCGCCAAAAAGCGCCGTGATTATGCCCACTGGCAGTTCTGTCGGCTGAATAACTGTCCTAGCTAATGTATCTGTCCAGATCAGGAACATTGCCCCAGCAAGACATGAGGAGGGCAAAAGTATGCGATGGTCAGGACCAACCAGAATCCTCATAATATGAGGAATAATTAGACCAACAAAACCGATTATCCCGCTGATACATACTGCCGATGCCGTGACTAGGGAGGCAAAGACCAGAATGATTTGCTTTACCCTTTCTACATTGACCCCCATGTCCAAAGCCTGTTCTTCGCCTAATAGCATCAGGTTCAAGTCACGGTTAAACAGGAGAATTCCTCCCATACCTAAGATAATGGGGGGGAAGGCCATGATAACCTTATCCCAATCACTTGCCCAAAGCCCACCCATTAGCCAGAAGACAATCGCTGGTAACTTCTCGCCAGCGATATAGTTCATAAAGGACACCAAGGCTGAGAAAAACGAACCAACGGCGATGCCAGCCAGAAGCAGCGTCTCTACGGGAACCCTCCTCCGTACCCTAGCTATGTTGTAGACAATGAAAACGGCTAGTGTGGCGAAAACAAAAGCCATTGTTGGGATAGCATAAGTGCCCCAGCCTATTCCTAAGACCATAGCCAGTGCTGCCCCAAAAGCAGCCCCTGAGGAAACGCCGACGATGTAAGGACTGGCCATAGGATTTCTAAACATGCCCTGCATGGCACACCCAGCTGTAGCCAGGGCTGAGCCAATTAGCACCGCAGCAAGAATGCGGGGCAATCTAACGTCCATCACAATTGCTTCATGAGTGGCTGACCAGGACTCCGAAACGAGGTTACCCAAAAGTGGGATTTTGCTGAACGTTATTTTGGCTACCGTTGGCACCGAAATATCTACCGGGCCCAGGTTAACTACAACAACCATCGTCAGCGCCAGGGCTGCCAATAGAGCGGCGAGTATTACCGCCTGCCTCCAACGCTTTCTGGCGTATATTTCGCCAACCTCGGTTTTCACTTTATGCTACCCTTACACTCCCATACCGGGTATGCGTATCCATGGAGGTAAAATCCTCTACACTTATGCAAGAAAAGGTAACATTTGACAAGTGCCCCTGGGCAATCTGTGCTGCCTTCTCCACCTCCTGGTGAGTTGGCGCTCGCCAGGGACTGTGAGGCGGAGGAACAAATCCGATAATGCGATAAGGGATACCCCTGTCCACATCAGCAATAAACTTAGCTATCTTTTCTATTTCGTCACAGTCTATGAATCCCGGGATAAATACACTGCTTGCCTCCAGCTTTATCCCCAGTTCATATGCATCTGCAAAATTCTTCAATACATCGGCATTTGATACGCCGGTACAATCTATGTGAAGCGAATCTGTATAAGCCTTTATGCTCACCGAGGTTTCGTCAATATATTTCGGAGGCATAATAGAGCCGTTTGAGTGCCCGATTTTGGTATAGGCGCCAAGTTCCTCATGGGCAAATCTGGCTAGCTCTGGCAGGTCAGGGTTAGTGGTTGGCTCACCGCCTAAGAAGTGAACCCTCTCTATATCCAGCCCACGCAGCACCTCTTTAACCCTGTCAACACTCAGAAAAGGCTCCCCTTGGTAAGGAGGCTTTTGTTCATAGGAGCAGCCTTTACACCTGAAATTGCAGCCATGATGGTATGGGTGCGCCCTCTTGAATTGGGGGGCATAGGTAATCTTGTATATAGCCATAGCAGTACCTCCTACTCACCAAGATCTAGCGAGAATGCCCCGCAGCTTGCTGTGGGGAGATTCATTTTATGCTACTCTTACACTCTCATGCCGGGTAAGAGTATCCACACGGGTAAAATCTTCTGCGCTCACGCAATAAAAGGTAACGTTTGACAAGTGCCTCTTGGCAATCTGTGCTGCCTTCTCCACCTCCTGGTGAGTTGGCTCTCGCCAGGGGCTATGAGGTGGGGAAATAAATCCCATAATGCTATAAGGGATACTCCTGTCCACATCAGCAATAAACCTAGCTATCTTTTCAATCTCATCGTAATCAATGTAATCGGGGATAAACACACTGCTCGCTTTCATCTTTATCCCGACCTCATATGCCTCTACAAAATTCTTCAATACATCAGCATTTGATACGCCGGTATAATCTATGTGAAGCGAATCCGTATAAGCCTTTATGCTCACTAAGGTTTCGTCAATATAATTCGGAGGCATAATAGAGCCATTAGACCCACTGATCTTGGTATAGGCGCCAAGCTCCTCATGGGCAAATCTGGCTAGTTCTGGCAGGTCGGGGTTGGTGGTTGGCTCACCGCCCAAGAAGTGAACCCTCTCTATATCCAGCCCACGCAGCACCTCCTTTACCCTGTCAACACTCAGAAAAGGCTCCCCTTGGTAAGGCAGTTTTGGCATTGCTTCATAGGAGCAGCCTTTACACCTGAAATTGCAGCCATGATGGTATGGGTGCGCCCTCTTGAATTGGGGGGCATAGGTAATCTTGTATATAGCCATAGCAGTACCTCCTACTCACCAAATAACTCTGG
>JBDRIA010000073.1:0-48457 GCA_043816345.1 Chloroflexota bacterium | reverse complement strand
AGGTGCTCGAAACAGCAATCTACCACTACCTTGACCTCACCAACGAAAACCCCAAGCCATTCGTCTGGACCAAGACCGCCGACGAGATTCTAGCCAACGTCTCTCGCTTTTGCCTACGAACTTCAAGGACAGGACACTAGTTACCTATGATGGTTGGAGAATCGAGAGGCGCTACCAACGAGAGCCTCTGCCGCCACCGCCACCACCGCCACCGCCACCACCATATCCACCACCACCGCCACCACCACTACGACCGCCATATCCACCACCACCGCCACCACCGCTACGACCGCCATACCCACCACCAGAGCCGCGCTCTTGGCGGGCTCGCGCCTCGTTGACAGTTATGGCGCGCCCACCAACATCTTTGCCGTTGAGCGCCGCGATTGCGGCTTGAGCTTCTGCGTTGGTGGGCATCTCCACAAACGCAAACCCTCTGGAGCGGCCCGTGTCGCGATCCCGCACAACAGAGACCTCTTGTACTTCACCGTGGCCCTCGAAAGCCTCGCGTAGCTCCTGTTCGCTCGTCTCATACGCAAGATTGCCTACATAGATCCTCACTACTTTCTCCTTCTCTTGAACTAAACAGCTACACCCGTGGATCACAACATCTTGAACAGAGGGGACGGTAATCGCCCCCTCTGCTTCTCAAGATTTCTTTACCAGCTAGAGCGTGCAGCCGGGCGCCGCTTGGTGAAACAATCGCTGCAGTACACGGGGCGGTCGCCACGGGGTAGGAACGGTACCGTGGTGTCCTTGCCACATTCAGCACACACCACAGAATGCGCCTCACGCGGGCCATATCCACCATCGCGCTCGCTGCGGCGTGCCTGACGACAGGAAGCACAGCGCTTCGGCTCATTGGTAAACCCCTTCATCGCGTGAAACGACTGGTCGTCCGCACTGAAGGTAAAGGGCTGTCCACAGTCCTGGCACGTAAGGGTCTTGTCCTCGTATTCCATCAGTGACCTCCTTTCTACTATTAGTTGGCGAGAGACTGGTCACCGATACCGAGGATGTTCAAGACAGTCCGATGGGCACCAAGGACACCTTTCAGGGGCCGAGGAGAGCACAAAGGACGCTATGACGAATCGGGGTTTGGGACTCAAAACACTGCCACCGTTTCATAGTATATCACAAGTTGTAAACAATAGCAGTTAATGGGTAGTGGTTCAGTCAGGGGGTAAGTGGTCAGTGAAAAAGTCAGTCGATGAAAGGACTGACGTTGAGCCAAAGAGAGGAAGCAAGAGTGCAGGTGCTGAACCAGGTGTTGGAGAGAGGGTGGAGTGTCCCGGAGGCAGCCAGGGTCCTGGGGGTGAGCCAGCGCCACGGTTGGCGACTATTGGCAGCCTATCGAAAGGAGGGAGTTACTGCTATAGCCCACGGGAACCGAGGGAGAAAGCCGGCCCACACCATTGGGGAGGAGGTGAAGGCGAGGGTGAAGGAGCTGGCCTGGGGAGTCTATAGAGGGGTGAACCACACTCACCTCACGGAGCTTTTGGAGGAGCGGGAGGCCCTGGTGCTGTCCCGCTCCACGGTGCGGCGCATTCTGGCCACTGCCGGACTGAAGAGTCCACGGCGGCGGCGGCCTCCCAAGCATCGAGTGAGACGGGAACGCTACCCCCAGGAGGGAATGCTGTTGCAGGTGGACGGGAGTCACCACGGCTGGCTGGAAGGGCGCGGGCCGTACCTCACTCTGGTGGGAGCCATAGATGACGCTACGGGGACCGTCCCCTCTGCCCTGTTCCGGGAACAGGAGGATGCCCAGGGGTACTTTCTACTGCTGCGGGAGATGATCCAGGGCAAAGGGATCCCCCTGGCCCTTTACAGCGACCGTCACAACACCTTCCTGGTCAACCCCAAGCAGCGGGAGAACCTGGAGGAGCAACTGGCCGGAGAGCGCTTCCCTACCCAGTTTGGCCGGGCGCTGCGAGAGTTGGGGGATCCAGGCCATCTTTGCCCTCTCCCCCCAGGCCAAGGGCCGTGTGGAGCGCCTCTGGGTCACTTTCCAGGATCGGCTGGTGGCGGAACTGCGCCTGGCGGGGGCCACCACCCTGGAGGAGCCAGACCAGGTGCTGCAGGGCTTCCTGCCCCGCTTCAACACCCGCTTTGGCGTGCCCCCTTGCCCAGCCGGGTTGTGCCTATCGCCAGCCATCCCCAGGGCTGTGCCTGGATGGGGTGCTGTGCCCTTCCCCGGAAGGGCTGTGCTTCAAATACCAGCGGGCGGTGGCCAGGGACAACACCGTACGCTTCGGGGGGCAAGACCCTCCAACTCCTGCCCAATCTCCAGCGCCGCAGCTATGCCCACGCCCGGGTAGAGGTGCAGGAACGGCTGGATGGCAGCCTGGTGGTCTCCTATCAGGGCCAGCTCATCAGCACCACCGAGGCGCCACCCCATCCGGTCACCTTGCGGGCCCACAAGAAAGCACGGGGTGAAGCCCCTGTCCCTAATGTAAGCCTCGTGGTCGGGGCTCAGGGGGGGTGGTGAGGCCGGATTGGGCACCGACCATGAGGGCGCCCGCCGCAAGGCGGGCTCTAACCCCATCCCTCACAAGCCTGGCCCCCATCACCCCTGGAGAAAACCCCTACTGACATATTCACTGGACAGCGACACAATAGCACTCTGGCCCAAAGACAAGCTCTCTCCCCCGTGAATCCGGAGCTGGCATCTACTCTGGCATTGTATGCCAAGGGTGATCTTTAGGTGGGCCTGGCTCCCCAAATGGCCGACCCTAGCCTGATCATCGTTGCCCCTTCTTCAATGGCAACCTCAAAGTCGTCGGTCATACCCATTGAGAGTCCAAGGGTAATGCCATGATAGGGTTCAAGTTGGTTCAGGGAGTCTCGAAGCTCCCTCAGCATTCTGAAATAGGATCTCACGGCCTCCGGGTTTCCCAGGTTTGGGGGGACCGCCATCAGCCCCACTAGTCCAATGTGCTCACACGTGGCCACAAACTCGGCAAGCTCTACCACCTGGTCCTGCCTCACGCCCTCTTTGGTAGTCTCCAGGCCTATATTCACTTGGATGTAGATGGGGACGTGCCGATTTAGCTCACGGGCGATGTTGTTTATCCTTCCGGCCAGACGGACGCTGTCAACCGACTGAATCACGTCGAACAGCGCAACGGCACGTCGTACCTTGTTGGTTTGAAGATGTCCAATGAGATGGAGGCTGACCAGCTGATCTGGCCGCTCTTGATCTTTGAATTTGGCCTCGGCCTCCTGGACCTGATTCTCGCCCACATGGCCAATGCCCAAGGCAATGGCCTGCAGAACTCTCTCCCGTTCCACTTGCTTTGAGGCACCCAACACCGTGACCTGGTCTAGGTCACGCCCGGCCCGTTCTGCCGCCCTGGCAATTCGCTCACGAATCTCCTCGCTCCGAACACGAATATCGTCTTGTGTCATTGTTGACCAACTTGTGGCATTATGCCGTCATTATGCCGTAAGGAAGACGACTCGCCAAGAGTCAGGATCCACGGAGCAAGGGAAAAACTGGTCAAGAAATACCCCTGGCTCTGTGATCGCCCAACCGAGGCTCATCTTCGACTGCCGAGGAACCCGGTGCTACCCTCCGGGACGAGGACGATGGAAGTCGCCTGCACCGTGCCATCCTCCCCTGGCTGACCGACAACCGTCACCTGCGTCCCCGTCGCCAGGTCTTCCACTGTGCCTTCGACCGACATCTGTATCGTAGTATCGGCACCAATGGTCGCCCGCAACGGGCCCTGGGGTGTGTTGACCGTCACAGTGTTGCCTTCGACCTTCTCAATTGTACCTGTGAGCCCGCCTCGGTTGGGCAGGCCCGGGATGCCTCCCTGCCCAAACTGTCCCTGAAGCTGCTGCCGGAGCTGGTCCCGGGTCTCCGTGTCCAATTGGCCGGATTGAATCCACTGCCGAATCTCATCTAGCTGCTCCTGACTTGTCTGATCTGGCTGCTGAGACGAAGAATCGGATGATAGAGGTGCGCTGCTTGAAGGAGCTTTCTCCGCCTGGCTTTTACCCAAGGCAATGCCTCCAACAAAGGCTCCCCCAAGGCTTCCCCCCAGCATCAGGACAGCTATCATTAAAGACACAAAGGACTTGGTATTCACCTATACCTCCTTCTTTCTTTGACCCGTCTCCTTATTCATAGCGAAGGGCCTCGATGGGATGCAGCCGGGCAGCTCGCATGGCAGGATATATGCCGAAGAAGAGTCCAATAGCTGCCGACACTATCAGCGCGAGAGCGGCAATGTCACCGCTGAAGGCCGTCTGAAAATTCTGGCCTCCAAGACTCCTGCCGTCCAGCAGCCGCGAGAGCACAACCCCAAGGAGCACTCCCGCTGCTCCGCCGCCCAGGCTCAAGAGCGTTGCCTCGGAGACGAACTGGAACAGAATGTCCCGGCGTTTTGCACCCATGGCCTTCCGGATTCCTATCTCCCTGGTGCGCTCCGTCACCGAGACCAGCATGATGTTCATGATGCCGATGCCGCCCACCAGCAGAGAGATGCTGGCAATGGCACTAAGGAATACCACAAAGGTCTCTGTTGTCTCCTCCAGGGTCTCAATGGTCTCCTGCTGGCTGCTGACGGTGAAATCGTCCTCGTCGGTGATTCGGTGGCGCAGCCGCAAGACCGTTGCAATCTCCTGCAACGCGTTATCCATGGCGCCTGAGCTGCGTACCTGCACATTGACGGTCTGCACGCTGATGCCGCCCTGGGCAGTCCGTTGCGACGCCAGGCGGTAGTAGGCCGTGGAGATGGGCACCAGGGCCTGGTCGTCAAAGAGGCCCTGAGCACCACCACCCTGGCTTTTGAGCACACCAATGACAGTGAACTGGCGCCCGTTGATCCTCACCGTCTGGCCCACGGGATCTCGGAAGCCGAAGAGAGTTTCCGCTACCCGCGACCCCAGAACGACCACTTCAGATATGTTATCCACCTGCCCCCATGTGACGAACTGGCCTGAGGCAACGGGAGCGTTCCTCACGAACTGATACTCCGGGGTTACACCAACCACCTGGGTGCGAGTGTTCTCGCCCCCTGCCACCACCTGGGCCGATGTACTCAACTCAGGAGCTACGGCCGCCACCGAAGGGGCATAGACGGGATCCAGGAGCGCATAGGCGTCGTCCAGGGTAAGGGTGGAGGCGCTCCCCTGACCACCAAAGATCCCACCCTGGCTCGTTGCGCCTGACCGTACAAAGAGCAGGTTGGTCCCCAGGGATTCGATGTTGGCGGTGATGGCCCGCTGGGACCCCCTGCCTATGGACATCAGAGAGATGACAGCCGCCACACCAATGACAATGCCCAGGAGAGTGAGAGCAGACCGCAGTTTGTTACCTCCGAGGGAGGACAGCGCAGTACGCAGGGTTGTTAAGGGCCTCACTACCGTTGCTCCTCTATCGCGCGACTCGACGGAATCGCCTGCCGAGGCTCTTTGACAATCTCGTCGCTCACTACCCGCCCATCCAGCATAGAGACAACCCTCTTGGTGTGGGCGGCGATGTCGGGCTCGTGGGTCACGACTATCACGGTAAGTCCCTCTTCCTGGTTCAGTTGTTGAAGAATGGAGATAATCTCATAGCTGGAGCGGCTATCCAGGTTTCCCGTAGGCTCATCGGCCAAGAGAATAGCTGGTTCCTTCACCAGCGCCCGGGCAATTCCCACCCGTTGCTGCTCCCCGCCGGACATCTCCGCGGGACGGTGGTTGGCCCGGTGCTCCAGGCCCACTCTCTCTAAAGCCTTCAGCGCTCTTGCTCTCCGGTTGTGCCCGTTGCCATAGAGCAGCGGCATCTCCACGTTGGCCAAGGCGGTAACCCGCGGCAGAAGATTGTATGTCTGGAATACAAAGCCAATCTTACGGTTGCGTATCTCCGCCAGTCGGTCGTCTCCCAGGCGACCGACTTCCTCACCCTCCAGAGTGTAAGTTCCCGATGTAGGCATATCCAGGCACCCGATAACGTTCATCAGTGTGGACTTGCCGGAGCCGGAAGGGCCCATAATGGCAACCATCTCACCCTGCTGTATAGAGAGGCTCACGTCGTAGAGGGCATTGACCTCCACGTTGCCCATCTGGTAGGTCTTGGTTACCGCCTGCAGCTCAATCACTTCTCTTGGATCTCACCGCTGTGGTCTCCCTTGCCCTTGTTGGAAGCCTGGAATGGCCCCGGGCATCTGCGTCTGGCCCAAGAATTGGCGGAAGTTGCCGGCGACTCCGCCGAATTGGCTGGTGGTGGCCTGCGTCGTTTCCATGACAACCTGATCCCCCACGGCCAGGCCCTGGCGAACCGCTACCCAGAAGTCGTCGCTGCTGCCAAGGACTACGAGTCGATCCTCAATATTCCCGTTGTTCATCACCTGCACTAGAGGCTGCTCAAAGGTGCCGTAGAGGGACTGGAGAGGAACCAGCAGAACGTTGTTCTCTTCGCGAATGACGATGTTGGCCGTTGCGCTGAGGCCCTCGCGAAGCTGTACTCCTTCGGGCACCTGCACCCGGATGCTAATGGGATAGCTCACCACTCCTTGCTGGCTCTGGGCCGCGGAAGCGATGGACGAGACGGTGCCCTGGAGTACTTGGCCGGGCAGGGCGTCCATGGTCACATTTGCCTGGGCCTCCAGACTGACGAACAACACGTCAATCTCGTCCACGATGCCAGCGATCTCGATTACCGTGGGGTCCACTATCTCAACAACGACGGTGTTCGCGTTGACTGTCTGCCCAACCTCCACATTTATCAAAGAAACTACCCCAGCTATGGGAGCAGTGAGGGTTGTGCTTTCCAATCGTTGGAGAGTTGCCTCCAGCGCCGTTTGTGCCGCCACAACCTCGGCCTTTCGGATGATTATCTCAAAGGAGTCAACGCTGCTGCCTAGCAGTGCTGCCAGGGTCTCTTCGGCCTCATCGAGTCTTGATTGAGCAATGGCCACCTGATTCTCCTTCGCCTGCACCTCCAGTGGATCGGGGTCATCCAGGAGCTTGGCAAGCTCCTCCTCGGCCTTGGCCAGAGCGATTTGAGCGAGGGCAAACTGCTTCTCTTTGCTCTTTATCTCCAGTGGATCGGAGCCCGCTGCCATGTCAGTCAGAGCATCTTGGGCCGCTACCAGGCTATCTTCCGCCCTAATAATCGCGGCATCGGCAGTGGCTATTGCTGTTGCCGCTTGAATCTGCGCCGTGTCCAAGTTGGCCTTTCCATTCTGATAGGCCGTCCAGGCGTCATCCATCTGCTTCACAATACAGACTCCCTGTTTGGGAACCACCCCGTCCTCGCAAGTTACGACTATTGCGCCGGGGTAGAAGTTTAGCCAGTTGTATACTGTTCCCTCATTCCACGGTGTAGCGGGATCATCGGCGGGAGGTCCCTTCGCAAGAAAGCTCAGGTCAACGTCCTGGAACCGCAGGTTGGGTGCAAAGAGGGATGCCAGGTCAACACCCCAGGAACTCAGCAGAGTGTCCGGGGTCAAGTTCAGTTCCTCTTCATTCACGTCAATCCCCAGCCATTTCTTGAAAACGCCCTTATAGCTGTTCAGCGCGGCGTCAAGGGCGTCCTGGGCCGTCTGCACCTTGTCCTCCCATTGACTCTTGGTAAGATCGAGGTCTCCCTGGGTGGCGGCCAGGGACGTGATGGCGGAGTCTACCTGCGATTGGGCCGTGGCAACCTCCTTTTCGGTCGGCCAATTCACGACCTTGTCCAGGGCCACCCGGGCGTTCTTGAGGGAGAGCTCGGCGCTGATCACGGCCAGTTCAGCCCTGATGATGTCCTCTTCAGCAGGCTGTAACACCCCGTCCAGGGCTTCCTGGGCGTTGCTCAGGGAGAGTGCCTCGGCCTGCACCAGATCCAGGAGAGTGTGAGGGTCCTGAGCCTCGGCGAGGGCATCCTCGGCGTCTTGCAGCTTGACCCTCGCCTGGGCCACCGCCTTCTCCACTGATGCCAACGTTGCAGCATCCAGACTGACCAAAAGCTGGCCCTCTTCCACCTGCTGACCCTCCTCCACAAGGACATCACCCACTGTACCCTGGGTGCCAAAGGTCAGTGTTTCCCTGATGGGGAAGACCAGGCTGCCGTTGGTGGAGACCTGGTTGACCAGGTTGCCGTACTGCACGGGTATAAGCTGCTGGCCTTCATCGAGACCCGACCCGCCTGAATCACTTATCAGGGCGTATGCACCGTAGATGGCTCCGGCCGACCCGAGCAGCACGACAACCAGTACGGCGATCTGCCGCGACGTCAGGCCTTTGAAAGCATTCAACATTGTACCCATGTCTATGTGCTCCTCATCACCCAGTGATTGCTCAGTATCCTGGGTCTAGTCTCGGTCAATACGGTTGCCATGCAGGTCATTCCCAATGGCGTTCCTGCTACGACACCAGACCCACTCGCGCGTCTTACTCTCGTCCCCTTCATATCATACAAAGAATCTTTAAGAAAGTTTGAAGAATCCGTCCATCTTAGCCCGCTCCAGGAACCTAACCCTTCCTGAGAGTGATCTCGACTGCCTGAGAGGGTGTTTCCCAAGCCACGGACGGCCCCCATCCTACCCTTCCCCCGCGAGCGGGGGAAGGGATTTCTCTCCCCCGTCGCACGGGGGAGAGTCAGAGAGGGGGTAGACCGTTCGCAATGTAGCGCATCCCTTTGAAAACACCCTCTAAGGGAACGGAGCCGTTGCCCTGGCCGAAGGCCAGTGTAGCAAGACGCCCCGAGCCGGCATCAGGTAGATTCTGCTTCGGACTGATATTTAGAGGGGCATTTAACAATGATCGCCTGAGCGTCGAACAGGCCATCAGAGCCATACGTCCCCTCCAGTAATATCTCGGAGTGCTCGTTGAAGAACAGGTCTGGCACCAAGCCATTATGTACCGCGTCTATAGTTTCTTTACCGTCGGTCAGAGAGAAGTGCATGAGGGTTCCATTGGGGTCTCGCTCAAAGGAGGAAGGCACCAGTTGTCCATTGACCCTCAGATTCTTACCATAGACCGCGTCCCCCTTGGCAATGAGCTCGCCCACGGTCAGATAGTATGCGCTGGCGCTTTGAAACGCTGTGAATCCAAGGTATCCCAAGGCCAGGACAAACACACCTATCGCTATAAAAAGCTTGCCCCGGTGGGCAAGGATAGACCTCTCGGCCAAGGGTTCTGGAAGGGCATAGGATTGAGGCTCACTCATGGCTACTCCGTTGTTTCCCGATAGACAAGATGAAAGACGATTGTGCTTTCTTTCATCTTATACAATTATATAGTACCTCGAATACCCGGGTATTTCAACTGTGCCTGTTGCCCATTGCCCCGAAGGTCACATATCTGAACAGGCTTAGCTCCCAGGTGACAGCGACCGGAGAGGCCACAGGCATAGCATAATAGCTGTTGGCTCTAGGGCAGCGTAAAGCCCGTTCTTGAGCTCATGGCGTTGACCAATCGTCGGGCGGCCTCTTCGGGATTCGGGTCACCGACCACCGCGGAGATGACACACACAGCGTCGGCCCCTGCCAGCATTACCTGTGGGACGTTGTTCTTGTTAATGCCCCCGATGGCCACCACAGGAGCGGAAACCTGCGCCTTGACCCTTTCGAGGGTCTCCAGCCCCGCCGGCCTGGTCTTTTCTTTGGTGTCTGTGGGAAATATGGCACCCACGGCCAGGTAATCGGCGCCCTGCCTCTCCGATTCCAGTGCTTCTTCCAGAAGGGCGTTGGACTTTCCGATAATCTGGTGGGGATGCAAAATAGCCCTAGCCTCCTCGATGGGCAGGTCGTGCTGACCCAGGTGGAGACCGTGGGCATTGCAGGCCACCGCCAGGTCGGCGTGGTCGTTGATGATCAGCAGAGCATCGTACTCATCGCACAACCCACGGATGCGACGGGCCACGGGCAACACATCTCCCTTGTCGTGCATCTTGTCGCGAAGCTGTATGACCCGTGCGCCCCCCCGGAGGACGGCTTGAGCCAACTCCACCATGTCCCTGCCCTGGGCCACCTGGGCATCGACGATCACGTACAAGCCCTTGATCTTCTCGGCTATCCCGTTTCGGATTGTGGGTTCCATATCTCAGTGCAAACCCGTCTGACTGGCGCCCCTAGAATTCCAACTGTCCACTATCGTCCATATCTCCCATATCATCTGGCATTTCCCCGGCATCCATGAGCGCCAGCATCTCCTCGCCTTCGGGCCCTATATCTTCGCCCGTTTCATCTTTCATCCTTCTCAGCATGCGGGCAACGTCACGGGGGTCGTCCTCATCAAAATCGGTCATGGACTCCCAGGAAGGCATGCCACTCATGAAATCGTCCCCACTCTTGATCACGGTCACCTGGGATATGAGGCGGGTGCCACAGGCACTGCCGCAGTGGGTGCAGAGAGGCTCTTTGATTTCAGAGAAGCTGCGGTTGAGCATGGAAAACTTCCGTTGGCAGCTCTGGCAGCGATACTCGTAGATTGGCATAATAGGTCTCCCCAGATAAAAGAATCTTAGCACATAGGTAGGATAGGGGTAAACCAGGAGTTGTGCACAATCCTAAAGCCTGTTGGAGACCGCGTTCTCCGTTCGCTCGATCCTGGTGATGCGATCCTGCCGGTCTACGTCCACCGCTACCAGGTCTATGCGCCAGCTACATGTAAGGTCTCTCCTGGACTGAAGGTAGGTCTCGGCGGTGGCAATCAGTTTTCTCTCTTTATTGCGAGTAATGGACTCCTCGGGCCGCCCAAGGGCGTTGCTGCTGCGGGTCCGTACCTCCAGAAACACCAGGCAATCTCCCTCCAGGGCAACGATGTCCACTTCACCGTAGGGACAGCGGAAGTTGGTGTCCAGAATGGTGAATCCCTTTCTTTCAACATACCCTCTGGCAGCCCTCTCTCCAAGCTCGCCCAGCCTCATGCTATGGGCGCTTCTGACGGTGTTTCCATCCAGCAAGGCTCTCACGGGAGCAAAGGAGCGCCGATGAATAGGGCAGGGCCCCAGACGCTGGAGATGCTCCAGATGGGCCCTGGTAGGATACCCCTTGTGAACGGCGAATGCGTATCCAGGGTATCTCACGTCCTCCTCGACCATTATCCTGTCCCGGGTGACTTTGGCTACGATGGAAGCGGCGGCAATGGATAGGCAACGTTGGTCTCCCTTTATTATGGCTTTGAAAGGTGTTCCGCTCTGAGGCAGGGGCAAGGCGTCGATTAGAAGAAACTCCGGGCGTGTCGGAAGATGCTGCACCGCCAGGAGCATGGCCTTTCTGGTGGCGGCCACTATACCCAACGAGTCCACCTCCTGGGGAGAGACCACCCCCGATGCCCAGGGTATTCCCGCCTCCTGGATGCAGGAAAAGAGCAGGTCACGCTGCCGGGGGGTGAGCTGCTTGCTGTCGCGTACGGCGGTCAGCCACGGCGCATTGAAACCACCGGGGAGCACCACCGATCCGGCCACTACTGGACCCGCCAGGGGGCCACGGCCCGCCTCGTCTATGCCTGCAATAAGGTGATAGCCCTGTCTATGCAGGGCCGCCTCTTCGGCCAAGGTTGGTGGAAGAGATGAGATTCCCATGGGGACGAGGTGCGTCTTATTCCCTCACAACGCGAGTTGCCTTCCATAGGAAGTAGAAGCTGTCTTGTAGCACATCTTTGGGGATGTCACGAGCTTTGAGATGATCAAGGATTGCAGCTTGGGCGAGGGCTGCTCCACCTATTGTTCCTAGCATGGGTGCAAGGCCGCCGATCCCGAGGACGCTCGCCAATCCTATACCAAACACGCCGAAAGCCATGAGTGTTTTGCGTTTTGAGGTCTTGCGAAGACCTTCCTGCGTACTTTTCACCCGTTGAGCCAAGGCTGCACCCTTTGGCTGCACGATGTCCAAATATATTTGTTGAGCGAGATTCTCCGATAGGTTGTCGTGTTCTGCCAGATATGACTTGATTGCCTCGTTCAACGCGCTACGATATGTGATGAATGCATCAGCCTCGTCTTGGCGCAGCCTTAGCAGATCTTGCAGCGATCCTTTAAGAATAAAAGGCATCTCATATACGACCTTGCTCTGTACCACCTCATTGTGCCAACGGAAGTCCGTTCGCTGGTTGATGGTGTCCAATAGATCAGCGTCGATGCTACGATCGGTTAGATAGCCAGAACCAAAAACCTGGGCAGCTAGGTATTGCAGTATGGCATCGTGCGCTACGAGTTCAAGTGGATTATCCAAAAGGCGCCGCCGGGATATGGATGCCCTGGTCAAATGTAACGCTTCGGGACCGCTGCTTGCCATCTGGATACTGAGTTGGCGACTAAGGGCTTTAGGTGGATCTGACAGCGACAGCAGCATTGAGCCGTGTGGGAGCAGATCACGGAATCCTTTGTAGAGAAATGCGTATTCGTGATCTGGATACCAATCTCGTTGGTGGACAAATTGTACTGTGCCTTTCCTGTTGAGTTTGCCTCTCATCCTGTTCACGTACTGTTCGATCTCTACCGCGAGTGTACCTGTTTCATCTACCCATCTTGCCAAACAGTTGTCGCACACATGCTCTTCAGGAGACCATAGTTGAAACAAACCAGCTTCAAATAGCTCTCGATAGCGGTTCATTATCACAAGGTCTGCATACACGTCGTAGCGCCACGAAACTGGGTCGACCAAGTCTGCACGATCAGGGTGATCTTGAAAATAGTCCGGTAAGTATACGCAGTCAGAGTACAAGCTCGCAAAACGCGCGAGTTTGTCAAGTCGTTCGAGTCGGCAAGTGATCTCTGGACATTCGGGACGGCCTGCTGCTAGTCGTGTATTGGGAAAGAAAGTGAAGCCCCCACGTCGGATAGTTGTGGTTGATGTATCACCCAGCGCTCCTGCTAATCTTTCGGTAATTTTCCTCAATCTTGCATTGGAAACGCCTGGGGTTAGGACACGCTCAACTCTTAACTCAGAGCCTAGGTCTAATGCATCAAGTTCGCTGTAAAATCGTTGAATGCCCTGTTCGTTGTTACTTGCCATCTTAGTCGGAGCCTCCGAGCCGATTATAGCATTTCTTCGGCTTTAGCTGCCCTGCCCGAATTCGAACTGAGCTGATATGCTACTCCCACATCACCCGCCCATACCCCGCATGAGGCCCCGGATGTATGCGATGTGGCCCAGGTGCTGGTTCTCCGCCCCGATGAGCTGCCAGAACACCTGTGCCAGCTTCCCCTGGGCGGATAGTAACCCACACCGTCGACATTATCAAGGCTTTGTACAGGGTAGGGGATTAGGTGTAGACATGCTCGGCTTGCCCAATCACATACAGGCTCAGGAGCTTTATACCCTCATTGCGGGGCCATGTGTGCGATACTGTTGTTCCTCAAGGCCTTGACCCCGGTACACCCGCGACCTCACCAACTTGAAGGGTTGCTCTCACCGGCCAAGACATCTGCGCCAGCCCACCTGGAGACCCTCCTGGCCTGGGAGGGCCTTTACAGTACCCTCCGCCCCCACCAGGCCCTGGGCTATCTCACACCCCACCAGTTCCTTACCCTGTGGCATAACCAACGAGAGGAGGTCATGAGTCACTAATCTACTGGACGAGAACACTTCGTTGAAAACCCTTCCTAGTTAGGATAGAATCGGCTTGTATTGCTTGGGCCGTTAGCTCAGCACGGCAGAGCTCCGGACTTTTAATCCGGGAGTCCAGGGTTCGAATCCCTGACGGCCCACCACTTGTTGACGAAAGGTAAAACTCCGACTCGGACTTTCGAGAAGACCTTTGCCCTACCTTGGTGACCCCGAGCAAGCTAACAACCAACGATGTCAAAGCGTTCAAGCCTGCCGTTGCATAAGGTGCTCCCGGGCAGCCTTAGCCGCTTCTTCAGCTCCCCACCCCAGACGTTCCTTGGCTTCCTTCAGTCGTCTTAGCCGGTCCAACCGTGCTGCAGACCCCTTTTCAGCAGCCTGTTAGTGCTCTTCTCCATTCAGTCATGCCAGCTCAGCATGCAGGCTTTCCACCTGCGCGACCAGTTGGGCGAGACTCTTTTGTGCAGGGTCATCTGTCCTGACCAAAAAAGCAGCCAGGTTAGCCGTCAACCCACCAAAGAAGGTTATCCCCCCTAGCATCAAGACAAACGCGATGGCTCTCCCTGCCGCCGTGACTGGCACCATATCGCCATAGCCTACTGTTGTTATGGTAACCACCGCCCACCATAGGGCGTCTGGAAAGGATAATATCGAGGCATTCTCACTGCCTTCAACGAACGTCATCACTTCCTCCTGGTTGGTTGTTTTGGCAGGGTAGCACACCATCCAGGCATTGGCAGAGGTCAAGGAGTAGCTACACCTCACGCCTTTATTTCAAATGGCAATACATGCAAGGACTGTGCAAGTGGCCATCAAGCTTGCCTTAGTACTCTCATCAATGCAAGGCACTCTGGTAACTCTATGTGGACAAAACGAGAGAAATGCTTGATGATGTATGGAATACAGGATATGTTCAACATAACGTATTAAGATGAACAATCTGAGGGCGGGAGAGGAGAATATGAACGCTGATATTCACGATGAGAGAATCCCCAAGTTCTATGGGGCTACTACGGTTGGCGAGCGGGGGCAGGTGGTCATTCCCGCAGAAGCACGCAGGGATTTCAAAATTGTGCCTGCAACCAAGCTACTCGTGTTCGGTGGCCCTCAAGGTAATTTCCTTTTTCTCGCTAAGGCGGAGTCTATCACCAAGTTAGTGGACAGTGCAATGAACATGTTTACCCAAATCGGGAAAAGCATTAACGGATAACCAAAGTATCGTTGATCAAATCAGGAGGGATTTTTCCTTATGAGCTGGCTTACCAGGATCGCCATAAAGAAACGATGGGTGACCTTACTGATAGTAGCCCTGGTCACTGGGGCCTCGATATGGGCTACCCTCAGACTCAATATGGAACTCATACCCGATATCGAGCTTCCGATTACCACTGTAGTCACCGTGTATCCTCAGGCTTCGCCTGAGGAGGTAATGAGGGAGGTCACCATACCCATTGAAGAGGCGATCGCTGGCATAAAAGGGCTGGACCACATCAACTCGACTTCGGTAGCAGGAATGACCTTCACTCTCGCAATATTCGAATATGGCACCGGCATGGATAAGGTCAATAGCACCATCAGGCAAAAGCTCGGCGAATTGAGTTTCCCCCCCGAAGTGCTTACAGTCCCAGACATTATGCCCCAGGTAGCGGAAAATCCCCAACTCCACCCTATAAGCATAGACATGATGCCCGTGGTGATGCTCAGCCTCAGCGGAAACCTTTCTACTTACGAGTTGCGTGACATCGCCCTGTACGACATCGTTCCCAGGTTGGAGTCGATCGATGGTGTCTACGATGTTGGAGTTGAGGGAGGAAGTGAGGAGATGGTCTTGGTCGACCTTGACCCGGAGAAGATGAGCGAGTACGGCATCTCCATATCCCAAATAACCGATATCCTCGCCTTCGGTGAATACAACTCCCTGATTGAGATTGAAAAGACCGTGATGGAAGGTGCAGTAGTCCTGGGGGATATTGCCTCTGTAGCGTTAGGGCCACCACCGGAAACAGCGATTGCTCACACCAATGGCGAGCGAAGCGTAAGTATATTTGTGATGAAGGTTGCAGAAGCCAACACCGTTTCGGTGGCCAATACAGTAATGGATGAAGTGGAGAGTATAAAAACGAATCTCAATACCGGACTTGAACTGGTTCCAGTGTTCGACCAGTCCACCTTCATCGAAAACAGCATCAGCGACCTTGCGCGCAACGCCGTAGTTGGGACCGTCCTGGCAATCTTCGTCGTCTTCCTGTTTCTAATGGCCTTTCGCGCTTCTCTGGTCACTGCCGTTTCCATACCTTTGAGCCTCCTTGTCGGCTTTATGGCCATGAAGGTGTGGGGGCTGACCATCAACCTGCTCACCCTCAGTGCCATGGTCATAGCCGTGGGGCGGGTGATCGATAACAGCATTGTGGTTCTGGAGGTCATGTACCGCCGAATGCGCGGAGGCGAGGTTTTCAGGGAGGCTGCCCTTAACGGTGTCAGGGAGATAGCAACCCCTATTACGTCGGCTACCCTGGCTACTGTGGTTATCTTCCTCCCTCTGGCATTCATTGGCGGGATCGTGGGTGAGATGTTTGTACCCTTTGCTCTCACTATAACCTTCACCCTGATCGCCGCGCTTTTGGTGGCTCTGATGGTTGTGCCCCCACTCTCCGACGTCCTGGTGTCTGGGAACGCGGCGGGTACAACCCGGGAGACCTGGTACCAGGGAGTCTATACCCGGATGTTGAGATGGTCTTTGACCCATCGCGGAGTCACTCTGATGATTGTGGCGGTACTGTTCTTTGGCAGCTTTGGTCTGATCCCCATGATCGGCACCACTTTCATGCCCACCATGGGTGAGGCTACGGTGACGGTAGAGATCCAAATGCCTCCAGGAACTAGCCTGATGGTCACAGAGAATGCGGTTGTTCGCGCAGAGGAGATCATCGGTAGGAACCCAGCAATCACGTTATACCAGACAAGTGCAGGCACCTCGAGTTCTCTTTTCGGCGGTTTTAGCGCACTGACGGGCGGTGGTCCCAGCACGGCAACTATTGAGGTCTACATGGATTCGCAGGCCGATTTGGAAAGAGAAGCGGCCGAATTGCGCGGTGCTCTTGAAGGGGTAGTGGGGAATGGGACCATCACTGTGACCGTCGGTGGTGGGTTGGAATCTACGATGGGGGGCTCTGGCCTGAACATCTCTATTCGGGGGGAAGAGCAAGATGAGATAGCCCGAGTCGCCAGGCAGCTTCTGAACGAGCTTGAAGGCATGGATGAGATAGCGAATGTCAGGCTTGACCTTGCCAGCGTTGGGTTAGAACTTGACCTTGAACCGGATTCCAGTAGGTTTTTGGCCGCAGGGCTGCCCCAGGAGCAATTCGAGCAAGTAGGACAGGAGTTACTCCTGATGAGAAGGGGCGGGGCAGTCGGCATGGCGAACATCGAAGGTGAGAACTATGACATCTTTCTCAATGGTATAGCGCAGGGTCTGGATAGTGAAGAGACAGCCCGACAGCTCAGAGTTGGCTGGCCCACCTCCGTCGCTCTGGGTGATATCGCTGAGGTTCACCTAGAAGAACGTCAGCTCAACATTCAACGTACTGACCAGAAGCGGGCCGCTACAATCAGCGGCAGTATAGCCGCGAAAGACGTCGGGGCTGTCAACAGAGAGGTTCAGAAGAAGATCAATGGCCTCTCTCTACCGCCTGGAGTTGAGATAGCGATGGGCGGATTGGCAGAGATGATGGAGGAATCTTTTTCCGGCATGTTTAGGGCGATCATTATTGCCGTAGTACTTGCCTACGCTGTGCTGGTGGTTACTTTCAGATCCCTGCTCACTCCGCTTATCCTTATGGCAAGCCTTCCCCTGGCTTCCATCGGGGCTTTCCCGGCTCTACTCATCGCAGGTCAACCCCTGGGGATCTCGGCTTTGATGGGTATATTGATGTTGGTGGGCATCGTCCTCACTAATGCCGTTGTGTTGATTACCGTGGTGGAGCAGATGCACATGCAGGGAATGAGTAAAGATGATGCCCTGGTTAGGGGAGGAAGGATAAGACTACGGCCCATTCTGATGACGGCACTCACCACAATACTTGCCATGCTACCGTTGGCTGTGATACGCACTGCAGGCACACTTATCGGTGCTGAGTTGGCTACGGTGGTCATCGGAGGACTATTCAGCTCAACCCTGCTGACCCTGCTGGTTATCCCCGTGCTTTACAGTCTTCTCAAAAGGTCACGGAGCCAGCCTGTGCAGTCGCCAGCATAGAGTGGGAATCCGGAGAGACCCAGGCTTTGGGGTGCCCCAAAGGCGCTTGGGCCGATCCCTGGGCCTTCGAGCATGAGGTGATGGAGGGAGCGGCTGGGGACATATACAAGCCTCACGCCGGATGCCCTGCTGCGCAAGCCTGTACTTAACGGCCGCTGTGAGCTGTGCCCAAGACCATTTACCGCCTTACCAGCTCCCGCTCCCAGGTGAAGCGGAATGGTATAATTGCGTAACGCTCGTCGCCATGAGCGGGGCGGGCGGTTGCAACCCATTCATCCTGAGCATGTCGAAGGACGAGCGGTCAGCCCTGGCGCGGAGTGTCCGGCCAACAAGGTGACTAACCCTTAGTATCCTCGCATCTCCCTGAGCCTGCTGATGCGCTTCTGTATGGGAGGATGGGTAGAGAACATGGTGGCAGAGAAGCCGCTCAGGGGATTTACGATGAATAGGTGGGAGACGGCCTCGTTTACCTTCATGGGTTTACGGTGAGTCTCCTGTTCCAGCTTCTCCAGGGCGCTGGCCAGGGCCCAAGGATTCCTGCAGTTCTTGGCCCCGGTGGAGTCGGCCTGGTACTCCCTGGCCCGGGAAATGGCCGCACGAACAAGGATTGCCGCTAGGGGAAGGAGGATGGCCACCACCAGAAGCCCTACCATTCCCACCATGGCCCCCTGTCCCCCGCCTCTTCGACCATATCCTCCGCTCATGCCGCCGAAGATCATAGACCAACGGGCCATCATGGCGAGAAAGGTGATGGCCCCGGCTATGGCCGCGGCCACTGTCATGATGAGGGTGTCCCTGTTACCCACGTGAGCCATCTCATGGGCCAGTACCCCGGATAGCTCATCCCGGTTCAGGATACGCATAATGCCCGTGGTGGCCGCCACGGCAGCATGCCTGGGATTCCTCCCCGTGGCAAAGGCGTTTGGGGAGTCGTTCTCGATAACGTAAACCTTGGGTTTGGGAAGATTTGCCAGCCTTGCCTGCTCCTCCACTATGAAATGGAGGTCCGGTGCCTCTTCCTGGGAAACCTCCTTGGCCCCAGCCATCCGCAGGGCCAGCTTATCGCTGTACCAGTAGGCGAAGAAATTCATCCCCAGAGAGAAGATGAGGGCAATAATCATGCCTCCCATCCCACCCATGAAGTAGCCCGCCATCAGCAGAAGCACTGAAAGCACAATCATGAGAAAAGCGGTTCTTAGCATATTCATGGGTCTCTTCTCCTCCGGGAGGCCAGCTGCCATCTTTGCCTCCGTCTAGGTCATTAAAGTCCACCACTTGCCCCCTTGTGAGACAATGAGGGACCTGATTCCAGTTACCCTGCCAAGACAACCCCCACGATTAACATGACTATTCCAACAACGAAGACGATGAACGGCTTGCGCATTTCATCCCAACGGCTAAAGAGATAATAAAGGCTGTAGAAGGGCATGAACAAATACAGTAGTCCGCATCCAACGGACTCCCTAAATGCGAGAATAATCATCCAGATACCACCGGCCATATACGTTGCCACCCCCAGGAATGAAACAGCAAAGCCTATTGATTCCATCGTTACCCCCTTTCCCAACTGCTATTCTGGGTAGCGAACTCTGACGTATTCCACGTCTTCCCACGTAAAGTCGGAGAACTTGGTGCCCTCAGGCACCTCGAAGAAGAACCATCCGGCAACCTCGTAGCCCTTTGCAAGCTGGAACTGGCCCCACAGACGAGACCCGTAGGGATTGTCCTTGGGCGCTATCTCCGAGGTCTCCACCGCTCGTACCCCGGACTCAAAGGGCTTGAACCCGCTCCCATCGGCAGTGTTCAATGCGGCGGCATTTTCGTCGATGGATAGGGTCACCTGGGTCGACTTCAGGTTGACTGCTCTGGCCTTTACCGCGGCAATCTTGGTTCCCTCCTGCTGGGGAGCGATGACGTAGTTCTGCCCTTGAAAGGTGTAGACGACCCTGTCCAGCATTTTAGGCTTGTGCGCACCTATGGAAAGGATCTCGCCGTGGCCGCCATACTCCTTATCGGGGCTGCGGATACACCCGATAGCAACCCCTAGAGCTAGTATGAGCACTAAGGCAAAACACCTGGTGGAAAGGCTCATCTTCATCACTTTGGTTAGGGGGCAACGTGGGACAGGCTGGGCATGGCCCTCAGTCGGCTTACCAGGTCTGGCAGCACCTTGAGGACATAGTCCACGTCTTCTTCGGTATTATCCCTGCCCAGGGTCAGGCGAAGACTCCCATGGGCCAGGTCCGCAGATAGTCCGAGAGCCAGTAACACGTGAGATGGTTCCAGGGAGCCCGATGTACATGCGCTCCCACTGGAAGCGGCTACTCCGGCAAAATCCAGCCCCAGGAGAATGGGCTCCCCCTCCACACCCTCGAAGGAGAAGTTCACGTTGTTGGGAAGACGGAGGGATGGGTGACCATTGAGGCGTACCCTCTCAATGAGGTGCTGAATCCCCTCTATTAGCTTGTCCCGAAGACGGAGACAGTGCTCGCTACTGGACACTCTCTCATCGGCGGCAAGCCCAAGGGCCACCGCGGTGCCTACAATCCCCGGCAGGTTCTCGGTGCCCGCTCGCCTCTGTCTCTCTTGAGCACCACCCATCTGCTGGGGCATAAAGGGTGTGCTCCGCCTCACATAGAGGACGCCAGCCCCCTTTGGTCCGTAGAACTTGTGGGCGGACAGGCTGAGCATATCAATGCCCAGGGCGTTAACATTTATGTCCAGGTAGCCCGCCGCCTGCACGGCGTCTGTGTGAAACACAATGGTCTGGCCTCGGTCTTTGGCCACCTCTTTCACCATGCGGGCCATCTCCGCCACCGGCTGGATGGTGCCGATTTCGTTGTTTGCCAGCATGACGCTCATGAGTATAGTCCTATCGGTAATGGCTCGGATGACCGCATCCGGGTACACCAAGCCGTCCTTATCCACGGGCAGATAGGTGACCTCGAAGCCAAAGTCTTCGAGAAAGTGACATGTATGTAGAACGGCGTGATGCTCAACGCTGGTGGTAATTATGTGGTTCCCGCTCCCTCTCAGGGCAAAGGCAGCCCCTTTTAGAGCGGCGTTATCGGACTCACTTCCTCCACTGGTGAAAATCACCTCGCTGGTTCTACTTCCCAGGACTCGGGCCACCGACTCCCTGGCCTCGTCTAACGCCCTGCGCGACTCCTGGGCCAGGGTGTACAGGCCGGAGGCATTGCCGAACTTCTCGGAGAAATAGGGAAGCATCGCCTCCACAACCTCGGGCCTGACCGGAGTGGTGGAGGCGTGGTCCATGTATACCATCCTGGCCTGCTCCTGCATTGAATGCGCTCCCTATGGGCCAACCCAGTAACTAAGCTAGACTACGTTTCTAGACAGAGCCTCATACTGGCGCTTCATGCCCCCACCGGGGCGGCACGACTTCAGATCCTGAGTTTGCACCTGCTTTCCGTATGAAGCCCAGTAGGCTCCATTGTAGCACTCCGCACCTTGGCGATAAAGCGGCATAGAGCAGCCGAATCTTACGTCTAGAAACATGGGTGATACTCCCAGGTAGCGATGGGCTGTTTCAAAGCCCACATTTGCCCTGCCTTCAAATGAAGATATCCTCAGAATCCTGCCTGGCTTAGTGGAGCCTGCTATCCCCGGTCTCTATTGAGGGTCCCAAGCCACTTTCTGCCTTGAGTTCCCTCTCCGTAGCATATCCCATGACCTTGTAAGCCAGCTTGGCGGCGATGAAGGCGCAGGAGGGGGGGCCGGCTCCCGGACACAGTTCCACGACGTCGAAGCCCACTACGGATCGCTCCTTGCATACGGCCCTTAGCAAGCTCAATACCGCCTCCCACCCTGGCCCTCCAGGCTCGGGAGTACCTACCGCCGGCATGAGACCGGGGTCAAAAACATCCAGGTCTATGCTGACATAGACCCGCTCGGTAAGGCCCTTCAGCACTTCCTCCACGTCCCAGGAAACCGTCGGGCCGCCCACGCCGTGGAAATGCACCTTTAGCCCTTCCTGTCGTACAAAGTACATCTCCTCCTGACTGATACTGCGAACCCCTACCTCCACCAGGGGGCACATTTCCCATATTCTTCGAGCTGTACAGGCATGGCTGAAACCGCTACCCATATACTCGTCCCTCAGGTCTCCATGGGCATCCAGGTAAAGCACCGACAGGTCTGGGTTGACCCCTTGAAGGGCTTTGACCACCCCTACTGACACGGAGTGCTCACCGCCCAGAACGGCCAGGAGCTTGCCATCCCTGGCATGAGGCGTCACCATCGCTTTGACCCGCTCCACCATGCCCTCTGGGCTGCCCATATGGGGCTCTAACTCTGGCAGGGTATAAATCCCCATCTGGTATATCTCTCGCTCCAGCTCAATATCGTAGTCTTCCAGGTGGCGAGAGGCCTCGATAATGGCCTTGGGGCCTTCTCTGGCACCTCCCCTGTAGGAGGCAGTGGCATCGTAGGGGACGGGCACCACCACCACCCGGCACTCCTCCAGACTGGTTTCCTGAGGATCGACTGCCGCGAAGCTCCACGGTACGGAGGGGGGTAACGGTGTGGAGTGGCCCGTGCTCATCAGCTTACTCCGCTGAACACCGCCTTGGCCTGCCCACGCCTTGCGGGAGCGCGGAACTTGGGACGGGAGTAATCCAGCCCCCGTTCTATTATCCAAAGCTTTACCTGGTCAAGGGAAAAGGTCTCTCTTATCTGAGCGAGGGCTTGCTCGTGGTTGAAATCCTTACAGGAAAAGACGTCTATGTTCACATAAGCCCTCTCCGGAAAAGTATGGACGCTTATGTGGCTTTCGGCGATGAGCACAAACCCGGATACACCCCAGTCCTCCTCTTTAGGGCCGTGGTACGTGGTAACGTGGGGTGTGCTGATCTTGTTCATTCCTATTTCAGATGGAAACATATCGAGGAAACGATAAACGAAGTCCTCGTCTTTCATCTTCTGTACGTCTCCTCCAAATCCATCCATCAGCAAATGCATCTATATGACCTCCAAGTGAATCCACTTTCGACGACTTCGTAGGAGTCCGTGTTCCGAGGAAAAGACACAACCCGAATAGGATAACACCTATGCGATGGACAACACAACCAAGGGTCAATTCGCCTGCTTGAAGTGGCGTACTAATTGCTCTACAATGGGCCACAGTATATTTCAGTCTCGCCTTCCAGTTGGACAGACACTGTCTCTTACTAGCCGGGGTTAACCTATTGCCGCTTAGGGCATTGTGGCTATAACCCATGACATTGAGATGACTCGTCGGGCCCATGCGCGTGAGGAGACATGAATGAGCAAGCTGATTGAGCGCCTGGAAAAGGTTGGCACCACCACACCGACTCCCATGGGATTCGGAGCCAGCCGTGCTGTCGAGAAAGCCCCTTCCTTGCTCCTGGTGGCCCTATCTGGGACCAAACCCGCGGCGTCTATCTCCCATCTCCAGGTAGACTCCTACATCATATCCGCTGGAGCGATAGCAAAATCCGAGCTTAAAGCAGCAAAAGGCATAGCGGGAGACGGCCTCTGGGGGTTATGGCCAGAGACCCTCACCAATGACTCCCTGGATGTCCTCAAGAGAGAAGGCGGGGACTTCTTCATATTCTCCGCCATCAACACCCCTGCTGAGGTGCTGGCGGAAGAAGAGCTAGGCAAGTTGATCACCATACCAGCGGACTTTCCGGAGGAGTTGGGGCACTCCCTGGAGGAGCTCCCCGTAGATGCGGTTATCCTCTCTGGTTTGGAGGAAGCCTCACCACTGTCCGTGAGAGACATGATGCAGATCCGCTCGGTGAGAGACCTGATTTCCAAGCCACTCCTGCTGCTACGGTCCCACGCATTGAACAGAGGAGAGCTGCTTGTGCTTCAAGACGTGGGGGTTCAGGGGATTGTTTTGGACCTGAGAACCATGAAAGTGGAGGACGCGGTCCAGATACGAGAGGGCATTGAGGAGTTGCCTCCCCGCAAGCCCAAACGCGATCAGGCCAGCGCGCTGCTGCCCAGGCTCTCGCCGCGGGCAGTCTTACCTCAAAGGGAAGAGGAAGAGGAGGAAGAGGAGGACTACTGATCTTATCTCTTGATACGTGTGACATATCATACTGAGATATTGCATCCTATATGTGCCGTACAGCGGGAACGGGGAGTGTAGAAATGGCATCGATTGGGACCACGATGGGCCAGAAAAGGAACTGAGACATGGCTGAAACCCCAAGAGCCGAGGTAGACGTAGCTACCGGGGCGAGGAGAAGGCCCAGGATCTTCTACGGCTGGTACGTGGTAGCCGCCGCGGCCGGCATCAACGTCTACGGCGCTGGAGTCTGGTTCTACGGCTTTCCCATCTTCTACAAGGTCCTGCTGGACGAGTTTGGCTGGAGCGCCGCTGCGGGGCGCCGCCATTATCTCCCTGTCCAGGCTGGAAGGTGGCTTGGAAGGGCCTATCGTCGGCTGGCTGGTGGATAGGTTTGGACCTAGGGGAATGGCCATCATTGGGGCGGTGATTGCCGGCACGGGCTTCTGGTACATGAGCTGGGTTCACCCCCTTACCGTCGGGTCCGTGCATCTCAACGCCTTCGTTGTCTTTGTCCTGTTGTATGCGGGATGGATGTCTATCGGTTATAACACCGGTTTCAGCCATGCCAGCCAGGCCGCGGTCAATGCCTGGTTCATCAAGAAGAGGGCCCGGGCCTTCGCCGTGTTTTCCCTGGGGGCTGGAGGCAGCGGCCTGACGGTATTCGCTCTGGGTTGGGTAATAGACGGCTACGGCTGGCGGACTGCGGCTTTTTTTGCCGGCGTGGGCATCTTCCTGATCGTCATCCCCCTCTCTTTACTGCTGAGACATAGACCGGAGCAGTATGGCTATCTCCCCGATGGTGAGGAACCAGAGGACAGTCAGAAACCTGAAAGTGAGGACAATCCGCTTCCTGGAGATAGCTTCATCGGTGCGGAAGGTGCTCCTGTTGCTGCTTCAGAGGAGAGGAGCCGAGAGGGTTCTCGCATGAAGGTGGACTGGCCGGAGTACGACTTCAGCGTCAGAGAAGCGCTTCTATCCATGGCCTTCTGGATGCTGATCCTGGGACTCGCCGCCAGGGCTGTTGCCATGACCTCGGTGGTGATCCACGAGGTGAACTACCTCACCAATGTTCGGGGCATCCCTTTAGTTGAGGCCAGCGCGGCCCTGGGAGGGATGGTCTTCATCAGTTTGATAGGTCGTCTTGGTTTCGGTGTGCTAGCAGACTACATGGATAAGCGGTACGTGCTCATCATTTGCTCCCTTTTACAGGCTGTGGGCATCTATCTGTTGGCTAATGCCACCAGCATGGCCCTGGTATGGTTGTTTGTGGTAGTCTACGGCATCGCCTACGGTGGAGCTATCCCAGTGTTCATGGCTATTATCGGTGAATACTTCGGGAGGAAGAACTTCGCCACTATCAGGGGATTCACGCTGCTCTTCCATATTCCGGCCACGGTGTTGGGGCCTGTCTACGCAGGGTGGATCTACGATACTACCGACAGCTACCAGATCGCCTTCATGAGCTTCATCGTGGCGCTGGTAGTGGGCACGGTCTTCCTCTACTTGGCCCGGCGGCCCAGACCTCCAGTGGGCGCTGGTCGTGTAGAGGGAGCACTCTCAACGGCATGACCTAATCTATAATGCCCTGACGCGATCTGGAACAGGAGTTGAGACATGGCTGAAACCCCAAGAGCCGGAGTAGACGTAGCTACCGGTGTGAGGAGAACGCCCAGGATCTTCTACGGATGGTATGTGGTGGCTGCCGCGGCCGGCATCAACGTCTACGGCGCTGGGATCTGGTTTTACGGCTTTCCCATCTTCTACAAGGTCCTGCTGGACGAGTTTGGCTGGAGCGCCGCGGCGGGTGCCGCCATTGTCTCTCTGTCCAGGCTGGAAGGTGGCCTGGAAGGACCGATCATCGGGTGGCTGGTGGACAAGTTTGGGCCCAGGCGGATGGCCGTCATTGGGGCGGTGATTGCGGGCACGGGCTTCATGCTCATGAGTTGGGTTCACGCCATTGAGATCGGGCCCGTGCATATCAATGCCTTCATCTTCTTTGTCCTGTTGTATGCACTGTGGATTGCTGTTGGGTATAACACCGGCTTCGGCCATGCCAGCCAGGCCGCGGTCAACGCCTGGTTCATCAAGAAGAGGGCCCGGGCTTTCGCCATGTTCTCCCTGGGGGCTGGGGGCAGCGGCCTGACGGTATTCGCTCTCGGTTGGATCATAAACGGCTACGGCTGGCGGACTGCGGCTTTTTTTGCCGGCGTGGGCATCTTCATCATCGTCATCCCTCTCTCCCTGCTGCTGAGGCATAGACCGGAGCAGTACGGCCTTCTTCCCGACGGTGATGAGCCACCAGCAAGAAGCACATCCGATGGCAGCAGTCCCTTGGACTCTCAGCCGGCAGCCGTTGCCGCCTCACAGGAGAGGGGCCGAGAGGGCCCCCGAATGAAGGTGGACTGGCCGGAGTACGACTTCACTGTCAAGGAAACCCTCCTCTCCATGGCCTACTGGATGCTGGTCCTGGGCCTCAGCGCCAGGGCTATAGCCATGACCTCGGTGGTGATCCACGAGGTGAACTACCTCACCAATGTCCGGGCCATCCCCCTGGTCCAGGCCAGCGCGGCGCTGGGAGCGATGGTCACCATCAGCCTGGTTGGGCGCCTCGGCTTCGGCATACTAGCAGACTACATGGATAAGCGGTACGTGCTCATCATTTGCAGCCTTTTACAGGCTGTGGGCATCTATTTATTGGCTAATGCCACCACCATGGCTCAGGTGTGGGTGTTTGTGGTGTTTTACGGTATCGCCTACGGTGGTGCTATCCCCGTGTTCATGGCTGTCATCGGTGAGTACTTCGGGAGGACAAACTTTGCCACTATCAGGGGATTCATGCAGTTCTGCCATATTCCCCCCACGGTACTAGGGCCTGTCTACGCAGGGTGGATCTACGATACTACCAACAACTATCAGATAGCCTTCATGAGCATCATCGCGGCGCTGGTGGTGGGTACAGTCTTCCTCTTCTTCGCCCGGCGGCCCAGGCCTCCAGTGGGCGCTGGCCGGGTAGAGAAAACACTCTCAACGGCATGACCTAATCTGTGGTGCCCTGATGCAAGCTAGAAAAGGAACTGAGAGATGGCCGAGACCACAAGAGCCGGAGTAGACGTAGCTACCGGGGCGAGGAGAAAGCCCAGGATATTCTACGGCTGGTACGTGGTAGCCGCCGCGGCCGGCATCAACGTCTACGGCGCTGGAGTCTGGTTTTACGGCTTTCCCATCTTCTATAAGGTCCTGCTGGACGAGTTTGGCTGGAGCGCCGCTGCGGGTGCCGGCATTATCTCCCTATCCAGGCTGGAAGGCGGCCTGGAAGGACCGATCATCGGTTGGCTGGTGGATAAGTTTGGGCCCAGGCGAATGGCCATCATTGGGGCGGTGATTGCGGGCACGGGCTTCTGGTTCATGAGCTGGGTTCACCCCCTTACCATCGGGCCCGTGCATATCAATGCCTTCATCTTCTTTGTCCTGCTGTATGCGGGATGGATGTCTGTTGGGTATAACACCGGCTTCGGCCATGCCAGCCAGGCCGCGGTCAACGCCTGGTTCATCAAGAAAAGATCCAGAGCCTTCGCCATGTTCTCCCTGGGGGCTGGAGGCAGCGGCCTGACGGTATTCGCTCTGGGTTGGATAATAAACGATTTCGGCTGGCGGACTGCGGCTTTTTTTGCAGGCGTGGGCATCTTCCTGATCGTCATTCCCCTCTCCCTGCTGCTGAGACATAGACCGGAGCAGTACGGCCTTCTTCCCGACGGTGATGAGCCGTCGGAGAGAAGTACATCCGATGGTGACACTCCCCGTGGCCTTCCGGCGGCACCCGTTGCCGCTTCAGAGGAGAGGACTCGAGAGGGCCCCCGCATGAAGGTGGACTGGCCGGAGTATGACTTCTCTGTCAAGGAGACCCTCCTCTCCATGGCCTACTGGATGCTGATCCTGGGCCTCAGCGCCAGGGCCGTAGCCATGACCTCGGTGGTGATCCACGAGATAAACTACCTCACCAATGTCCGGGACATCCCCCTGGTCCAGGCCAGCGCCGCGCTGGGAGCGATGGTCACCATCAGCCTGGTTGGGCGCCTCGGCTTCGGCATACTAGCAGACTACATGGATAAGCGGTACGTGCTCATCATTTGCACCCTTTTACAGGCTGTGGGCATCTATTTATTGGCTAATGTCACCACCATGACCCAGGTGTGGGTGTTTGTGGTGGTTTACGGTATCTCCTACGGTGGCGCTATCCCCGTGACCATGGCTATCGTCGGTGAGTACTTCGGGAGGAAGAATTTCGCCACCATCAGGGGTTGGATGCAGCTCTGCAATATTCCGACCACGGTGTTAGGGCCCGTCTACGCAGGGTGGGTCTACGATACCACCGGCAACTATCAGATAGCCTTCACCACCTTCATTGTGGCGCTGGTAGTGGGTACAGTCTTCATCTTCTTGGCCCGGCGGCCCCCTCCTCCAGTGGGTTCTGGCCGGGTAGAGAGAGCACTCTCAACGGCATGGCCCAATCTGTGATGCCCTGACGCAAGCTAGAACAGGAGTTGAGACATGGCTGAGACCGCAGGAGACGGAGTAGACGTAGCTACCGGGGCGAGGAAAAGGCCCCGGATCTTCTATGGCTGGTACATTGTACTCGCCGGAGCCCTGATCAACGTCTACGGCTCCGGGTTCTGGTTCTACGGCTTTCCCATGTTCTACAAGGCCCTGCTGATGGAGTTCGGGTGGTCCCGGGCGATGGGCGCCGCCGTCGTTTCTCTGGCCCGAATGGAAGGCGGCATCGAAGGGCCGGTTATCGGGTGGTTGATAGATAAGTTTGGGCCCAGGAAGCTGGCTGTCATTGGGGCGGTGCTCTTCGGGGTCGGCCTCGTTCTGATGAGCATGGTTACCAACGTTTCCCTTGGGCCCATTCATATCAGCGCTCTCATCATCTTCATTGTGCTGTACGCCGGCGTCATGGCTGTGGGTCATAACACGGGGTTCGGCCACGCCAGCATGGCTGCCATCAACAACTGGTTTATCAGGAAGCGGTCCAGGGCCTTCGCCCTCTACTCCCTGGGCGCAGGTGGAAGCGGAGCAGTGGTGTTCATCCTGGGCTGGGCGGTGAACAGCTACGGCTGGAGGGCCTCCGCCTTTCTGGGCGGACTGGGTATCTTCCTTATTGTCATCCCCTTATCGCTGGTCTTCAGGCATAGACCGGAGCAGTACGGCCAACTACCCGATGGTGCGGAGCCTGAGGAGGACAACGTCTCCACAGCCACGTCCGCGCCGGTGCAGCCCGGGAGGCGCTCCCCGATGAGGGTGGATTGGGCTCAGTACGACTTCTCCATCAAGGAGACCCTCCTCACTGTCTCTTTCTGGATGCTGATCCTGGGCTTCAGCGCCAGGTCCGTCACCATGACTTCTATAGTCGTTCACGAAGTTGCCTACCTCACAGATATTGGGATCCCTCTGACCCAGGCTGGCGCGGCCCTGGGAGGAATGGTCTTCATCAGTTTGATAGGCCGCCTTGGCTTCGGCTGGCTCGGAGACTATATCGATAAGCGGTACCTATTCATCGCCACCTATCTCTTGCAGGCGCTGGGCATCCTGATTCTGGATAGGATCACCGGCATGGCCATGGTGTGGTTGTTCGTGGTGGTTTACGGCATAGCCTACGGGGGAGCCGTTCCCCTCTCCTTCGCCATTGTTGGAGAGTACTACGGGCGGAAGAACTACGCCACCATCAGGGGCTTTATGCAGTTTTTCCTCATACCGGCAACGCTGGTGGGGCCCATATGTGCAGGGCTGGTCTTTGACATCACCGATAGCTATCACATAGCCTTTGTGAGCTTCATATTCTGCCTGCTGGTGGGAACGATTTTCATCCTCTTGGCCCGGAAGCCCAGGCTTCCGGCCAGCGCGCTTAGCGCCGGCTACACAAATTGAGGGGCTTGGTGTTCCCCAGAGCCATCTCCAGCGATGACGGTGGAGTTCACCCAGAGCAGGATTCGAGGAACGGGGAGCTATGAGAGCCGGGCCGCTCGGCCGGAGCTTGTAGATGGGCCAACAACTGCGGTTAGCCTGACCCCACTAAGTAAGGTCCTTGAGTCGGGAGCGCAGAACTCTGTGTGCCAGGGAAAGGGCCACCGCGGCGATCAACACAAAGCCCACGACTCTAAAGTCCCATTCAACCAGTACCAGCCCCAGGGCCGTCCCCGCCGCAGGCGCATGCTCGGTGTCTGTCAGCACCATTGCGAAGATGGCAATGCCAACAGACAAGGCCGCCAACACATCCTCCGCATGAGCAACTTCCGCTTGAAGACTTACCCCCAGGGAGCTGGCCAAAAAAAAAGCACAGGCACTGCCCACTACCACGCCCACAAAGTGCCCTCCAATGATTCGCCGTGGTGTAGCGCTGGGGTTGCTGGGCATGGCAAAGACAATGAACGTTGTGGACCCTATGGCTGCCAATACTGCCGGGTAGGCCAGCACATCCTCGACAACAAACAACACCATCAACACCACCGAGGCGAGTGCGCACTGGGCAATGTACGCGCCTGGATAACGTCTTATCTTTGAGTCCAGTATCTTCATCTATTTGCCTGCTTTGCTCAAGATTCTGGGCTAGTATAATCTCATCCCTTCCCCGAGGGAAGATTAGCCCAATATTACTCGAAGAACAGCAAGCTGTGGAGGCCGAGTCGCTCTATTGCAACTGACCACGCCAGCTTCACGACCGTGCAACTCATCCGTGACGTGCGGCAACCGACTCCCAGGGATTATAATGCCTCCGAAAGCGCCGCCCAAAGAGAGGAACTCATCAGTAAGCCATACGCCCTCCACCAGCTTCTCCGGATCCAGAGAGTACTGGACCAACACCCTGCCGGTCTGATTATCGACATCGACGGGACCATTGCTCCAATCACTCCCACTCCGGATGAGACCCAGGTCTCACCCCTGTGTCGCAGCGCCCTGGCAACCCTGACCTCTAGTATGGCTCTGGTGGCAGTCCTCTCTGGAAGGGGCGCTCTCAAAGCCAGGGAGATGCTCGCCGTTGATGGCGTTGTATACGTGGGCAACCACGGCCTGGACAGATGGCGAGACGGCAAGCTGGAGATTGCGGAGGAGGCCAAGGAATACCAATCGGCCATCCAAAGGCTTGAAAATAAACTGCGCCAGGACCTGGATATGCCCGGGCTAATCGTCGAGGACAAAGGGATATCCGTCGGCATTCACTACCGTCTCAGCCATGAGCCTCGCCGGGCCAGGGAGACCATCCTTCGTATTCTTGGCAACACCCTTGAAGCTCAAGGCCTGATCGTAACCGAGGGCAAGCTGGTAGTGGAAGTCCGACCTCCGACGGGAGTAGACAAGGGGACCTCTCTGAGACAACTGGTAACGGAATATGGCCTTAAAGGCGTGATATGCCTGGGGGATGACGTAACGGATGTGGACGCCTTTAAGGCCGTCCACGCCCTCTCCTCTCAGGGCCGTTGCAAGGGGCTGGCCCTGGGAGTCCTCGGGCAAAACACGCCCCCTGACATAGAGCAAGAGGCTGATCTCCTTCTACGGGGCGTACCTGAGGTGGAGGAACTGCTTCAAAGGATTGCCAAGGCATACCCAAGTACAGCGCCAGCGCCTAGCTGACCAGGGCCTTCAAGTCCTCCATCTGACATTCCATCCAGTGGATCACGTCTTCATCCTCTATTTTCTTGGCAAGGAGGCTGGCGCGTCTCTCTCGCTCCTCTACAGAGGCGGTTATAGCCTGGTACAGGGCCTGGGCAGTGCCCTCCACATCCGCAGGGGCCACAGCCAGCACCCCTTCATGGAGCTGTCTATACGCCCCCGCAGTTTCGGAGAGGACGACGATACCCCCGCGTGTGTTCACCACAGGCCCTTCCTTGGCCACCAGATTCATGCCATCAATAATAGCGTTGACTAGAAGAACGTCATAGAGTTTCATTGCAGCCATGGCTTGGGTATAGTTGTTCTCGTAGAACACTGTTATGGGTTGCCAGTCCTCTCTGCCAAAGGTCTCGTTTATCTCAGCGACCAGGGCGTCTATCTCCTGAAGGTATCTCTGATACTGCCGTATATGGGTCCGGGATGGGACAAGAAATGCAAGAAACTTGACCTTTCCAATGAGGTCATGGTTACGCTCCAGGAGGAGGCGATAGGCTCGGAAGCCCCTCACAATGTTCTTGCTGGGTTCCACTCGGTCTACTCTAATGATAGTTTTCTCTCCCAGTAGCGGCCTTAGTTTTGCTTCATATTCCAGGGCCCTGGGAGAATTGGCAATCCCCCTCAACTCCTCTACGTCTATGGAGATGGGATAGCATCGGGCTGCCGTCTCCTGACCGTTAAGGCTAATAGTACATCTGGTATGGTCAACCTCGGCTTGATCCAGGAACATTTCGCAACTCTGGAGGAAGCTGCGCACGTCTCGGGATGTCTGGAACCCCACGATGTCACAGGAACAGAGGCTTTCGCAGATGGCACTTCGCATAAAGGCGGGAAGCATCTGCCAGTAGCTGGGGTCGGGCCAGGGAATGTGGAGAAAATGCTGAATGATCGCCTCTGGTAGCGCCTTGCGAACCATGCCAGCAGCAAGATAGAGGTGGTAATCGTGGAGCATTACATAGGGAGGGGATACGCTATGCTGAGCCTCGTCCACTATTGCCTCTGCGAAGGAGCGGTTCACAGGGATGTATCCGGTTTCCCATGCATCATATACAGAACCGTCCACGTTAGGAGTATAGGGAGAACTCCACATATAGTGCTGCAAGAACCAGAGAAGGGGATTGCAGAATATGTTATAGAACTTGTGATACACTCGCCTGGGGGTTACCACGTACCTCAGAAAAAGGCTTTGCCCAGGCAGCGGAGATTTGATCCTACCTCCCTCCGCTTGCTGGGCAACACGGCGGTCTCCCTCTCCCATGGCACTGGCCACCCAGGTGAAGTCCACGTAGTTGGTCAGGGTGCTTAGGGCGGTGACCACTCCACCACTGCCGCGACGAGCCTGAAGTCTATCTTCAGGGGAAACGTGATACTCCACCGGCCCTCTATTGCTGGCAAGGATAAGCCGACGATCCCTCAGCATGTCGACACACTGGTCTACAAATCGGGCGCTCTTTCTCTCCCCAGTAGAGACCGCTCTCATCGTCCCGCTGATCTGAGGCGATCTCCCATTCTCACTTGAACCACCTCAATCCCCCCTTGTGGTGAGCCAACGTACAGCCGTGGAGACAGTCACCATAGACCATTGAATCTGGGAAAAAGATGACTTTTGCACAGGGAACAGTATAGCTCTCCTGTAATGGCAGGCTCCGGCTGCAATGTAGCATAGCCCTCAAGGGTTGTCAACCAACTGTATTCGTCCAGTTGATCAGTGACACAATGTCTCCTTTCGTTGGAGTTGCCACAGGGTAAGGAACTGGTGGGGTGCGAGATAGCCCAGAGCCTGGTGTGGGCGGATGGTATTGTAGGTCCGCTCCCAGGCGATGAGGTCGCGGGGATTGTAGCGGCGCTTCCATCGGTAGAAGGCCTGCCGACTGATCCCGAAGTACCGACAGGTTAGTGCTGCATTCTCCAGCAGGCCTCATGGTAGTCCCTTGATGATACGCATGACACTGTTGTAGCGTCACTCATCATTATGAACGAGCGCAGGGGGCTACAGGAAGAGGATGGCAACCGCTTTCTCCGCAGCGGTAATCAGGGGATCGGGGAAGATGCCCAAGACCAGGATGCCCAAGCCGGTGATGCACAGGGCAACCCGAGGAGCATACGCCACAGGAACAGGCTCTTCCGTTTCTGGCTGCGCCGTATACATGACCCTGATCACCCTCAGATAGTAGTAAGCGGAGACAGCGCTGTTCACCACCCCCACCACCACCAGCCATGCCAGGTCGCTCTTCATCGCGGCGCTGAACATATACAGCTTGCCAATAAAACCCGCTGTAGGAGGAATGCCCAACAGAGAGACCATTGAGAATGCCAGGACTATGGCCAGGAAGGGTGCTCGCCGTCCCATACCAGCAAAGCTACTTATCATGTCGCTGCCCGTACGACTGGAGATGGCGATGATGGCAAAAAAGGCCGCCAGGTTGGTAGCGGCGTAGGCCACAAGGTAGAAGAGAACCCCACTGGGGCCAATAGCGGTCTCCCCAGCGGGAACCCTGGCGGCAACGGCCGCCACGCCCACCATGAGAAATCCGGCGTGGGCAATGGTGCTATAGGCCAGCATCCGCTTGATGTTGCTCTGGGCAATGGCCACCAGGTTGCCCACTGTCATGGAGACGGCACTGAGCACGGCGAAGAGAGCGCCCCAGTCGAGGCTGAGCTCACCAAAGGCAAGGTAGAACACTCTAAGTATTACGGCAAAGCCCGCCGCTTTGCTGGCCACGGAGAGGTAGGCCGTGATGGGCGTTGGCGCGCCCTCGTACACATCCGGGACCCACATCTGGAAGGGCACCGCGGCGATCTTGAACCCGAAGCCGGCCACTATCATGATCACACCCAGGAACAGGGCATTGCTGCCAAAGGGCACGGTGGCATCAAAGGAGGCCCCCAGCCGCTCAAAGATCTCCGAAAGCTGCGTCGTTCCCGTGAAGCCGTAGGTCAGGGCCATGCCATATAAGAGCACCGCAGAGCTCATGGCACTGAGCAGTAGGAACTTGACCCCTGCCTCGGTGGAGCGGGAGTCCCTCATGAAGGCGGCGAGGGCGACCAGGGGCAGGGTTGTGAGCTCCAGAGCGATGTATATGGAGATCAGATCCGTAGTGGCCGCCAGGAGCATCATCCCACTGGCGGAGAAGATCATCAGGCCGTAGTACTCCCCCTGGAACTGCCTTATGCGGGAGACGTATTCCACCGAAGACATGACAACCAGAGCAAGGATGCCCATGACCAGAAACTTGAAGAACAGGCTGAATTCGTCCACCACCAGGGTGTTGAATATACCCACCATCTGGCCGTTCGGCTCTCCGCTCAGGTCTCCCCAGAGAGATATGCTAAACGCTAAGGGAACGGCCAGACCCACCACGGAGACGGCACCCAGTATCCCCTTTCGTCTCACCACCATGTCCAGGAGAATCACCACCACCCCAAGCGCCGCCAGGGATAGCTCAGGAGAGAGCAGGTATATATCGTGAAGGGTCATGCCGATCTCACCTTTAAGGCCCTCCCACCATTTGCAGAGACTGGACTATGGGCTCCAGCCCCGCCTTGAAAACATCGGCGATTATGGCAGGATAGATGCCGACTACCATGATGGCTACGACCAGGGCCGCCAAGGGCACGGCCTCCACCACCGAAGCGTCCCCAAGATTGGCGAAACGCTGCAACGGGGGACCGAAGAAGGCTCGTTGGACCATCCATAGTATGTACCCTGCGGTGATGACGATAGCAAAAACCGCCAGGGCCGTGATCCAGCTCCACACCTGGAATGTGCCCAGGAACACCAGGAGCTCGGAGACGAACCCACTGGTGCCGGGAAGGCCCAGAGATGCCAACCCCGCTACAAGGAAGACCACGGCGATAATGGGCATATGGGCGGCCAGGCCGCCCATATCCGGAATGTGCCGGGTGTGGGCCTTATCGTAGACCAGGCCCACCAGTAGGAAGAGAAGCCCTGTTATGGTGCCGTGGGTGAACATCTGCATAGCGGCCCCCGTCAGCCCCACCGAAGAGACTGCCCCTCCCACCCCCACCACTGACGATATGCCCAGTAATACATACCCCATGTGGCTGATGCTGCTGAAGGCGATGAGCCGTTTCAGATCCGTTTGCCTCACGGTCACCACAGCACCGTAGAGCACGCTGATAACTGCCAGGAGGGCCAGAACCCAGGCATACTCCTGAGCTCTTCCCGGGAACATACCCACGGCTACACGGATCATCCCATAGCCACCCATCTTTAACAGGACTCCCGCCAGCATCACGCTCACCGCGGTGGGGGCATCGGTGTGGGCGTCGGGGAGCCAGGTGTGCACAGGCCACACGGGGAGCTTCACCGCAAAGGCAGCGAACAAGAAGGCGAAGATGGTCCCAGCGGGGAGGATGAGCTGCGCCCCCTCTATCTTTGAGGGCAGGTCTACCATATTAAAGGTACCCACGGAGAAGTAGAGCGCCAGGATGCCCACCAGCATGAAGGCACTGCCCAGGAGGGTGAAGATGATGAACTTCATGGCGGAGTACTCTTTTCGACCGCTGCCCCATATGGAGATGAGGAAGTACATGGGCAGTAGCTCCAGCTCCCAGAAGATGAAGAAGAGGACAAAGTCCAGGGATACGAACACACCTGTGACCGCGGTCTGGAGGATCAGCAGCCACATGAAGTACTCCTTGACCCGTAGCTGAACGTGCCACGAGGCAAAGACGGCACACATCCCCAGCAACGCCGTCAAGAGCACCAGGGGTGTGCTAAGGCCATCCACTCCCAGGTGATACTGGATGTTCAGGGCAGGGATCCAGTCTCTGTAGACCTCCACCATCTCCATGCTCCCAACCTGGCGGTAGTCCTCTGTTCTGAAGATTACAAAGGCGGCTATGGCGAGGGCCAACTCGACTACCGTCACGGTCGCAGCCCACAGGCGAATCTGCCTGGCATCCCTCAGAAACAGGACGATGACCAGGGCTCCTGCCATAGGAAGGAAAACTAGGGCAGAAAGCATTCAGCTACCTCCGGTGTACTTTTCAGCTCCATAGCAAGAACACCACCATAATAAACAGCACTCCAACAGATATACCTGCGCCATATGCCTGTACCTGTCCGGTTTCCAGAGTCGCGATGGCTCGCCCCGCGTTCCGCCCCAGAAAACCTATGCCATCCCCTATTCGGTCTATGATATTCCTGTCAACCCAGTCCGTGCCCTGGGCTACCCCCATGTAGAACCCTCGCCGGGTAATCCAGTCCTCGTACACATCGTCAAAGTAGTATTTGCGGTACGCCGCGCTGTACGCCGGCCTCATGGCCGCCGTAACCCTCTCCGGGTCCACCTGGCGGGTGTAGTACATCAGATAGGCCAGGCCGATGCCTGCCAGCGCCACCACCGTGGAGCCGAAGGCCATGAAGTAGTCAAATCCCTCGGGATGCACCTCAACCAGGGCTACACTGTTCATAAGCTCCGAAAACCAGTGGATTGGAACCAGGCCCATACCCCAGGCTGCGTGTAGAGGGTTAGCCAGGAATCCAGAGATCACCGCGGGCACGGCCAGGAAAGCCATTGGCACAACCATCACCCAAGGCGATTCCGCCAAGTGCACCCCGTGCCCCCCGGTCTGCGACCCCTGCTCCGCCTCCACCCCGCCGCGAAACTCCCCGTGGAAGGTAAGGAAAATGACCCGAAAGATGTAGAAAGCGGTCATAAACGCTGCCACCAGGGCCATAGAGAAGACCACGGGGCCTATCACCCCGCCGTGATTGAAGGCCCCCACCAGAATCTCGTCCTTGCTCCAGAACCCGGACAGGGGAAAGATGCCAGAGATGCTCAAGGCCGCTATGAAAAAGGTGGCGTAGGTCCAGGGCATGTGACGCCTGAGGCCTCCCATGAATCGCATGTCAAAGGTCCCCGAGGCGTGGTTCACACTTCCAGCACCCAGGAACAGGAGGGCCTTGAAGAAGGCGTGGTTGAACAGGTGAAAGATGGCCGCATCGTAGGCCCCCACCCCCAGGGCCATCATCATGTATCCCAGCTGGCTTATGGTGGAGTAGGCCAGCACTCGCTTGATGTCGTTCATCACCAGGCCCATTGAGGCAGCGAAGATGGCGGTGAACCCTCCAATAACCGCCACGATATTCATCGCGGTGGGGGAAGCGTCGAACACGGGAAAGAACCGGGCCACCAGAAAGACCCCCGCGACCACCATGGTGGCCGCATGGATCAGGGCGCTGACGGGAGTGGGACCCTCCATAGCATCCGGCAACCACACGTGAAGGGGAAACTGGGCCGACTTGCCCACGGCCCCGGCAAAGATTCCCAACGCTATCCAGGTGACAACGCCGCCAGCCAGAAGACCGGCCTTGGCTGCAAAGTTTATGGAGGCGATCTCAAAGACGTTGGCCTCCAGACCCTCGGCGCCAAAGGCTCCAAGGTTCGCGGTGAAGACATCGCCATGGAAGAACAAATAAAGGATAGCCAGCAGGAAGCCGACGTCCCCCAGCCGGGTGACCAGACAGGCCTTTTTCGCTGCGGCCGCGGCCGCGGGTCGGTTATACCAGAACCCTATGAGGAGGTAGGAGGAAAGGCCCACCAGCTCCCAGAAAACGTAAAGCTGGATGATGTTTCGCGCCAGCACCAGTCCCAGCATGGATGCCGTAAAGAGGGACATGAATGCGAAGTAGCGGGAGTAGCCCGGGTCTCCGCGCATGTACCCCTGGGAGTAGACCTGGACCGCCAGGCTCACCCCACTGACGACCACCAGCAAGATGGCGGTGAGGGGGTCCATGAGGATTCCCAGGAATATTTCCAGATTTCCTATGGTGATCCAGGAGTGGCCCTTCCACCCGATTTCGCCCTCATTGTTCCAAACGGACCCCAGCGCCCAGAGGGAGAGAGCAAAGGCAATGCCGATGGCGAGGATGGTGACGTAGCCGCTATACCTGTCGTACCGATTGTAGAACGGCCTGATGAAAAGAGAGATGAATACGAAAGAAGCCATGGGTAAGAAGAATATAGCCCAGGCTGCCGTTTCGTTTATCATCCCGTTATGCCACTCCCTTGAACATATACACGCTCACCCTTCGACAACCTCAGGGTGAGCGGCATGCGCTTCTCGCTCATGGTGAGCTTGTCGAACCATGTGTCACTACAGCTTCCTTATAATCTCTTCCGCCACATGCTCCCTACCTCTGGGCACCCTGATACGATAGGGCACCCGCTCCCCCCAGGATAGAATGTCCCCCTCGGGCAGTATTTGGGTTGGAAGGCCCTCTCCTTCCAGAAACTCCTTCCACATCTCCGCTATCATGAGATTGGGCGCTTTCTTGAAGTCTACCCACATTGTTTCCTACCCTCGCATCAGGTTCACCTGCGTTACATCCACCGTCTCCCGGTTGCGGTACATCGCGATTACGATGCCAAGGCCCAACGCCACCTCCGCAGCGGCTACTGTGATGATGAAAATGGCGAATATCTGCCCCGTGAGCAGCGTATTCAGCACCGTCTCCCCCAGGGCCGTTCCCTCCGCCAGAGCCGCGGCCACCTCAGCCTCCGCGCCAACGGGATCCACGGCGATACCCTGAGGGACCACGTATCGGGCGAAGGCTACCAACGCTATGTTCACCGCGTTGAACATCAGCTCGATGGACATGAGAACGGTGATGACGTTCTTCTTGGACAGCGCACCAAACAGTCCTATGCTGAAGATGACGCCCGAAAGTATGAGAAGGTTCTCCAGGTTCAGGACTCACCCTCCCTCTCCCTCACCAGGGCCAGAGCTCCTATCACCGCCGCCAGCAGGACCACCGAGACCACCTCGAATGGCAGAACGAAATCTCTCAAAAGAAGGCGAGCAATCACCGGAGTTGTATTGGCGAACACGTCCTTGATTCCCTGCTCAATGCCGCTAGATACTTCACCGCTATCCCCGGGCAGCACCGGGAGACCCAACTGGTCCCAGTCGTGCCATTCGGTGCTTACCACCACAAAAACGATGGCCGCCAGCATCATTGTGGCCAGCACTAAAGCTGGAATCTGAAAACGGTTGGAGGGGTTTCCTTCGTGGACGTTCCGCGTCAGCATTATGGCAAAGATGATGAGTATGGAGATGGCCCCCACATAGATGAGGACCTGCACCACCGCCAGAAACTCGGCGTTAAGGAGGACAAAAAGCCCCGCCACTACCAGAAAGGACAGGATAAGAGATAGGGCCGCCCTGAACATATCATTCTGCAAGACCACCGCCAATGCGGAGGCCACCCCCACACCGGTCATAACCCAAAAGGCGATATCCAGGGGTACCATCTAGCGGCCCACCTCCTCCCAGGATAGAGGCTGTCCCATCTGCGGGCGGTACTGCTTGGCCTCCAGCTGGGGGCGGAACCAGGTGCTGGGACGCTTTTCCGCCTGCTTTAGCTCTTCAGCTGATATGACTAGGTCATCTCGCAGGTACCGCGCCCGTTCGAAGCCGCTGCCCATGAAAAGGGCAGCATAGGGGCAGGCCTCCACGCACAGGCCGCAGACCATACACCGGCCTATATCTATATCAAACACGTCCACGGCGTAGGACTCGCCCTCCTGGACGTTGATGCCACCTGGGTGAGTCACAATCTTGATGATACCAAGGGGGCAGTACTTGGCGCAGCTAGCACAGCCGGTGCACCGCTCCACGTACCAGACAAACTCCTGCCCCCGGAAGCGGGGCGCCTGAGGCACCGTCTCTTCTGGGTACTGGACGGTAACGGGCTTTCTGAACAAGTTCACAAGGGTCACCGTGAGGCCCTTGGCAATCCCTAGTCCGTACATTTCATCTCACCTCTCGCAGTTCCCTGCGCCTTCTTTCCGGGACAGGTGCCAGGGGAGCCCGGGTAGTCAACTTGTCCGATGCCAGACGAGAGACCACGACCAGGCATCCAATGGCAACCACCCAGTTTATACCAACCATTACCCATAGCTGGGCGGTTGTGGGATTCTCCCACACCAGTATCTCCGCCGCAGTGATAAAGAGATTCAAAAGGCCCAGGGGAAACAATACCTTCCATGCAAGGCCCATTACCTGATCCACCCGCAGCCTGGGAAGAGTCGCCCTAACCCACAGCAACAGGAACCAGAAGAAGCACAACTTTATGAAAAACCAGAGATGGGATGAAAACAGGATCTTGAGAACAAAGAACGAGTCAGCAGGCGGCTGCCACGGCCCCACCCACCCTTTGAGGAAGAGGATTGCCATTATGGCCGAACCTCCCAAAGGGGCCGCATATTCGGCTATCTGAAAGAGGGCGAACTTCATGCCGCTGTACTCGGTGAGATACCCGGACACTATCTCCGATTCCGCCTCAACCAGGTCAAAGGGAGCACGGTTCATCTCCGCCGAGGCTGCCAGAAAGAAGATGAAGAACCCCAGGGGTTGAAGGAGAATGAAGGGGATGCGCTGGGCCTCCACCAGGTCCACCAGGGATAGAGAGCCTGCCAAGAGAACAATCCCCACAATGGAGAGGGCCATGGGGACCTCGTAGCTAATGAGCTGAGCCACTCCACGCATGGCTCCGAACATGGAGTAGCGATTTCCCGAGGCCCAGCCTGCCATGAAGATGGCTATGGTGCTCACCGAGGTCACAGCCATGATAAACAGTATGCCTACGTTCAGATTGGCGAAGTAGGTGTTCTTTCCCAGGGGAATTACGGCGAAGACCAGCATGGCCGGCGCGAGCATGAGCACCGGGGCCAGGTTGAACACCCATCGATCTACCAACTCCGGCCGGGTGTCCTCCTTGGTGAGGAGCTTGATGGCATCGGCGACGGGCTGGAGTATTCCCCAGGGCCCCCATCGGTTGGGTCCCAGCCTCACCTGGAAACGTCCCAGGACCCGGCGCTCTATCCAGGTGAAGATGGCAGTTGCCATCAGCACCAGGACTACGATAGCGAAGGCAATCAGTAGGCCCACCAGGAGATAGGCCAGCCAGTCGGGAAGGAATCCTTCAAACCAGTTGTACAGGTTTCGATAGAGGGAGTTGGCAGAGGTGATAGGCCCCATTAGCGATCCACCTCGCCCAAGATGATGTCAAGGCTGCCAAAAGTGGCAATCATATCCGCAAGCTTCCATCCCATCACCAGGTCCCTGAGCACCGTCAGGTTGATAAAGGATGGGGAGCGGATTTTGCATCGGTACGGTGCTATGCTGCCGTCGCTTACCACGTAGAAACCAAGCTCACCCTTGGGAGCCTCCACGTGCCCGTAGGCGTCTCCCGTGGGAGGTCGAATCAACTGGGGCACCTCCACCCTGACGCTGCCTTCCGGTGTCTGTTCCATGCACTGCTCCACTATCCTCAGGGACTGGCGCATCTCGGCGATGCGTACCAGAAAGCGGTCGTAGTTGTCCCCCACGGTACCCAGGGGGACATCAAACTCCATCCGGTCGTATACTTCATAGGGGTCAGCCTTGCGCAGGTCCCAGTTGACTCCGCTGGCCCGCAGCACAGGCCCGCTCACGGAGCCGTTGATGGCCTTCTCCGCAGAAAGGATGCCCACATCCTTGGTGCGGGCAAGGAGAACCTCGTTCCCCGTCAGAAATCGCTCGTACTCGTCTATATAGTAGGGCATCTCCTGGAGAAAGGTGCGCAGCGCTGGCCAGAACTCAGGAGGTGCGTCCTGGAAGATGCCTCCCACCCGCATGTAGCTGAAGGTGACGCGCGCGCCGCACAGCATCTCGAAGAGGTCCAGGATCCTCTCCCGTTCCCTGAAGCAGTACATGAGAGGGGTGCCAAAGGCCCCCAGCTCCTGGAGAAAAAAACCCACGGCCAACAGGTGATTGACGATGCGCTGGAGCTCGGCAGTTATGACCCGCAGGTACATGGCCCGCTCAGGGGGCTGAATGCCAGCCAGTTTCTCCACCGCCAGCACATAGGCCAGGTTGTTTGACATGGAGGACACGTAGTCCAGCCGGTCGGTGAGGGTTATCACCTGGGTATAGGTGCGCTCCTCGGCCAGCTTCTCCGACCCCCGGTGTAGATAGCCGAAGACCGGCTCCACGTCCAGGACAATCTCACCATCGAAGGTGACCCGCATGCGGAAGACACCGTGGGTGCTGGGATGCTGAGGCCCCACGTTAACGGTGACTGGCTCGGTGCGAATGGGCATCTCCGCCTCTTCTACCTTGGAGGCTCCAGGTAGTCCTTTCGGTGAGGATGGCCGGGGAACCCCTCCCACAGCATGATGCGCTTCAGATTGTAGTGCCCGCCGAAGGTAATCCCCATCAGGTCGTAGATCTCTCGCTCCTGGAGGTCGGCTCCCTGCCACAGGCTTGTTACGGAGGGGATTACCGGGTCTTCCCTGCCCCAGCACCTGGCTTTCACCACCAGGCTATGGTTGCGGGCTATGGATACCAGGTGATACACAATCTCGAAGTGCTCGATGTAGTCCACTGCCGAGATGGAGACCAGATAGTCGAACTCGAGATCATCCTCCTCTTTGAGGAACCGGCACACATCGAGGACGGCCTCCGGCTTGACCCACACTTCGCTGAAGCTCCACTCCTCCACCGCTCCCGGAACGGCCTGACCGACGCGCTCGGCAATCTCTCCTCCTGTCAGGACCGTGGTCATCTAGGCTCCCGCGCCTTTATCAACCAGGCTGGATTTCTTTACCTTCTCGTGGAGTTGCATAATCCCATAAAGGAGGGCCTCGGGGTGGGGAGGGCAGCCGGGAACGTATACGTCCACGGGCACAATATGGTTCACCCCTGGGACCACGCTGTAGCTCTGGTAGTATGGGCCGCCACTGGTGGCACACGCCCCCATGGAGATGACCCACTTGGGCTCCGGCATCTGGTCGTAGATACGCCGAAGGGCAGGAGCCATTTTCCAGGTAAGGGTGCCCGCGACGATCATCAGGTCTGCCTGGCGGGGGGAGGCACGAAAGGCCTCCATCCCAAACCTGGCGATGTCGAAGCGGGACATGGCGCTGGCCATCATCTCGAAGGCACAGCAGGCCAGGCCAAAGGAAACGGGCCACATTGAAGACTTGCGCCCCCAGTTGATCAGGGCATCAACGGAGGTGATCACCACGTTGCGCTCAAATCCTGGGGCTACCTGTATGGCGTCCTTGGCATAGGGGTCAATGTGGGTGGCCTTCATGTCATTGATGACGGCACCCTCTTCTCTATCCAGATCCCAGGTCGTGGTATAAAGGGGAACTGCCACGCCTCCATCTGCTCGAATCTCCGAGACCTCCCCGGGTCCAATCTCAAGGGACATTCGCTAGTTCCACTCCAGGGCTTTGTACTTCCATGCGTAAGCCCAGCCCACTACTAAAATAAGGATGAACACCAGCATTTCGACAAAGGCAAATAGCCCCAGCTGTCTGAAGGACACCGCCCAGGGAAATATGAAAACCGTCTCCACATCGAATACCACAAAGAGGAGAGCGAACATGTAGTAGCGGAAATTGAACTGGGGCCAGCGGTTCCCAATGAGATTCATCCCGCACTCATAAGGACTTTTCTTCACCGCGTTGGGCTTGGAGGGTCTAACCCGTACAAAGGACAGAAGCCACGAAACTATCAGCAGGGCCGCCGGCATGATCACTGCAATGGCGATAAATATAGCTATAAGCCCATACTGACGGAAATAATCCTCAAGCAAAGGCTAGTCCCTCCACTGCCAACGTTCGCGCAAATATAGCATAGGGCCTAGGGATTATCAAGTGAAAAACAGCTCAAACGAAGCCATTGCGCCCTCAAGGGGCAACGCTCCTTGAACCACATCACTGTACGGGGTGTTCGGAAGGTTACGGTTCATTGCTATTTGGCGTTGATTGCGATGCAGGCGATGCACTAGAATAGCCATTTCTCAAGCAGTTTCCCAAGGACACCTCCGGCAACCATCAAGGCTAGCCCCCAAGCAATGGCCCACAGTAAATAGTCTGGCTTCACTTGTACAACTGCCACGCCTTCATCTCGCCCAATAACTTGAATGTCGCCAAGCTCCGCTCCGGTCTGGCCCTTAGAGATATAGGTGTAATAGACAACATCAATTCGATACTCTCCTGAAAACGCTATGCGGCCAAAAGTAACTGGTACGCCCAGGTCTTTGTGTGTTGTAAAATACCCACCTCTGCCCACATCAATGTTAGTGGGAGAAACCATCACCAAATACCACGGCCTGAAGTCTGTTATTAAGCCCTTCTCGTAATGAGTGGAAAGGGTCTTGAGCCGAACAATGAGTTCATCCCCTGTTCGATACGGCAAATTTCTGAGGCCCCAGTGTTTGCGGAAACCCACGGGGACAAGTTGAATTACTGCATTTTGGGCACTGAAGGTGTGAAATCTAGACATCCACCGCTCCTGAAAAGGCAACGTTACGTTCATTCTACACCCCACCCCTGGAATAAATGCGCAACAAACTAATCGAAGGGATGTATCTTTCAGTATGCTAGAATTACTGTATGATTGACTCGGTGACTCCATCATGAACCGCATACGCTCAAGAACTGCCTTTCTCCTCGCTCTCCTGCTGCTGGCCTTAATGGCCATAGGGACGGCGTGCGGAACCCTTCGCCTCGCTTCTAATTCACCCACTCCTACCCCCCCCCGCCGATATAGACACCGTAGTCCAGCTATGGAGTAGCCTCTCCCAGACCACCGTGTCTCCCGAAGAGAACACCATCGTTGAGGTCTGGAACAGCCTGTCTCAGGAGTTCGTAGAAAAGGATGACCTGGATGCCAGCGTCCTCAGCCGGGCAGCTATCGAAGCGATGCTGGAGATTCAGCGAGATGCACCGGGCAAGTTAGACCCTGATGTCCTCAGCCAGGCTGCCATAGAGGCGATGCTGGACTCCCTGGGAGACCCCTATACCTCATTCCTGGACCCACATGAATACGAGCTGTATGCGGAAGACAGTCAAGGTAAGTTCGAGGGGATTGGTGCCCATGTCAACGTGGTGGATGCCCGCATCACTATTGTAGAACCCCTGCCCGATACCCCGGCAGAGAGGGCGGGAATAAGGGCAGGCGATGTAGTCCTGGAGGTGGATGGTGTCAGCACCGAAGGGTGGAGCCTCATCGAGTCTATCATCAAGATCCGGGGTCCAAAGGGCACCTCAGTCCGCTTGCTAGTACAGCACCAGGATGCCCAGGAACCCGTTCTAATAGAGATCGTTCGCTCCGTCATTCAGCTAGATAGCATACGCTGGGAGATGTTGCCAGGAGCAATAGCCTATGTGGAAATTAGCACCTTTGCCGACAACACGGACGAGGTCCTGGCCGACGTCCTGAGGGAAATAGAAAAACAGCATGCCCAGGGATTAGTCCTGGACGTGAGAAACAACCTGGGTGGATTCCTCTCCACCACTGTAAACATCGCCAGCCAGTTCCTCAAGGACGGGCTTGTCCTCTACTCCACCGATGGAGACGGTAACAAGACCGACTACAAGGTGAAGCCTGGTGGGTTAGCTCTGGATATTCCTCTGGTGGTGCTTGTGAACCAGTTCAGCGCCAGCGCCAGTGAGGTGCTATCGGGAGCCCTTCAAGACCATGAGAGAGCCGTTCTTGTAGGTACGACCACCTTCGGCAAGGGCAGCGTAAACCTGCCCAAACGTCTCAGCAACGGCTCAGGCCTGTACTTTACCGTCGCCCGCTGGTACTCACCCAATGGACGTCTCATAGAAGGCGAAGGACTGGAGCCAGACATTCGGGTGGAGGCAGGCAGCACAGGCGATGAGGACCCACAGCTAGAGAGGGCCCTGGAGTACCTGGGTGCTCAGGTGGCTGCCACGTCCCGCTAGAGGCTCTTGGAGGGATTTCCAGATACTATGCCTACAGTGAAAACTCCCAAACCCAATGGCCACTCCAAGGCCATCGCGGTGAATCGCAGGGCCTATCACGACTACGATATTCTGGAAACCGTGGAGGCCGGCCTGGTTCTCACCGGCACGGAGATCAAGTCGGTTCGGGCTGCGCAAATGAATATCCAGCACGCCTTCGCTCGAGTGGAGCGCGGGGAGATGTGGCTGATAAACGCCCACATCTCCCCGTATGCCCAGGGCAACATCTACAATCACGACCCGGCTCGCCCCAGGAAGCTGCTCCTGCACGACAAAGAGATAGGAGAGCTGGCGGGGACCGCAGCCCAAAAGGGCCTCACTTTGATACCACTCAGGGTATACATAAAGGGCCACGTGGCCAAGGTACAGATAGGTCTGGCCCGGGGACGCAACCTCCACGACAAACGCCGGGCGATCATAGATAGGGAGCAGGAGCGGGAGATAGGGCGCACACTGCGTTCTGCCTCCAGGGGCTAGGGAGATAGTAGTAAGGATTATGATATAATCAGGTATGGGGACGCGTGGTTTCGACAGGGGGTGATCTCGCGGGATTGCAGGCCGAGGTGCCGTCAACCTCGTAAACACGGCGGCAAAAAAGTAACTGGCGAAAAACAACTCGCTCTGGCCGCCTAACTAAGGTTGCCACGTTCACCTCTGCCTCTCCTCGAAGGCAGGGGCTGGGCGACATAAAGTCGAGGTGCTACCCCTCTTCACGCCGATAGGGAGGACATAAGAGTCATCGGCTGGCTCCCATGGGAACCGAGCCAGTAGGGACCCTGGGAGCGAGAAACAATACTGGACAAGCCTGTAGCATATCCTAGCGGGAAGTTCTCTGGACGGGGAGTTCGACTCTCCCCCGTCTCCACCAAGAACACGGATCGGTATGAGCCTCGGGATCATCTTTCTGGGGCTCATATCTAATTAGCTCCACCCCAGACGATTTACGGGTAACGGCTGTCTCAAACACTGCCCTGAATGGTGCCTTCGGCCTGATCATCACTATGGAATGCTGTTCCCGTGTATCCACGTAGACCCCATCCAGCATGGTAAGGAGAAGCCTGTGCCGTTCTGATAAGTCGGCCTCTCTCCATAACTCAGGTAGATGCTCCACCAATCGTCCTGCCTCCTCCGCTGCCTCAGCCCCAGGTACAACCAAGATCTCCAGTTCCATCTCCAGGTACTGCTTCTCCCTGCTGTAGTCCCCTTCACTCACCATCCCATCAACATATGCCCTCCCCAACCTCTTGAGTCTCTCTGTCACCTGATTCCTCTTCTCCCCTACCCTCTTGGCCTCATCCTGCAGGTTGATCTTTGCAAGCACTGCATCCAGCCATGCATCCGGTAACTGGATAGCTTCTACTATCCTCCCCATCTGCTCATCGGCTAAGTGGCCTTGTATGGATCCTCCCTGGTTGATACAGGCCCCTTCTCCTCGGGACCCCCTATGCTCTCTGTAATAAAACTGGCTCCACTGTTGTAGGTCTGGGCCCACATGGGAAGTCCACAGTATGCACATCGGATAAGACCTTTGAGCAGGTACTTCCTCTGAGGCCGGGAATGCAGGCTCTTTGTCCTCCCACTGTTCCTCTTCATGATGGCCTGTACCTGCTCGAATACCTCTTGGGTTATCAGGCCTTCATGTGCCCCGGGCATTATCCTGTCCCGATGCCTGATGTTCCCCGCATAAAAGGGGTTGTGCAGGATCCCCCTGACTGAGGCGCTGGTGAACATCCGGGGCTGCGCATCCTCACCGTTGAACCGGTGCATGTTCCGGGTGCGGTATCCTTGTTCGTTCATCCACGAGGCCAGTTGTATTGTGGTGGTTGTACCCCTGGCGTACTTCCTGAATAGCTGCCTCACAGCCTCAGCCTCTTCCGGTATCAGGTGTACTCCACCCGGGTGCTCGGGTTCGCAGTCTGTCCTGCTCGTCCTTGCAGGAGGCGTATCCGATAGGGATTCCCCCTGTATGCCTGCCTTCCTCCGCCCTCTGGTCCTGTCCCTTACGTATATGGCCAGCCAGGGACTCTGAGAAGTATTCTGCAAAGCTCCCCAGTATTGTTGTCAATCTGCGATTTTGGGACACATTCGAATCGGACACTTAGGGCAGTTCAGGAGGCTCTTGTTAGCTCCCTGAGGGCCTGATTGTGTAGTCTGCGGCGTTCTATGGTCTGAGCCTGCAACTCCTTGTCTTCGCTGT
>JBDRIA010000072.1:0-9761 GCA_043816345.1 Chloroflexota bacterium | reverse complement strand
CGTAGCGGGGCACCACCAGTTTGAGATACTTCCGTCGTTCATCCACCGTCATTTTGTCGTCAATCGGCATCGTCCCCTCAGTAACATTCTTAGCTGAGTGAACCATACCAACTTCGGTAACATTTTAAGTGAGTGAATACGAACGCTATTCAGGCTCCACGGCTTCGTGTATCCTTATGGGGCTTATGGAGCCACTAGACCTCCTGGTGACCTTTGTTACTGCCATGACCCCTGTAGGTGAACTCCGTCTGGCCATTCCCCTTGCCATCTACACCTACGACGTCACCTGGTATGTGGCCCTGCCCATTGCGGTGGTGGGTAACATGGTCCCTGTCCTGGTACTGGTGCCGGGCCTGAGTCGCCTCTCCAGGTTCCTACTGAGCTTTCCAAACCCCGCGGGCAGGCTGCTTACCTGGCAAGAAGACCGCTTACGACGGGTACAGTCCCGCCGGTTTGAGAGGTACGGTGCCTTGGCCCTGGTTATCCTGGTTGCCATCCCCTTGCCTATGACGGGGGCTTGGACAGGCTCCCTGGCCGCCTGGACGTTCCGCATACCCCCTCGCCGCGCCATTCCCCTCATAGCCCTGGGGGTCCTTATAGCGGGCCTTATTGTCACTGTGGCCACTCTGAGCGGAATAAAGCTGGGAGGGATCATACTGGCCGAATAGGCCGCGAATCGTTTGTAGCGTACCTTCGTTTTCGGGGAGTTTCTTCCGTCTTTCTGGGGACCACCCACGGGCACATATAATCTCAGGGAGTGGTATCATAGACACAAGGCTTCCGCCACTATGGAGGGGAACTTGAACCTGGATTTTCTGAAGAAGATACGCAGAAACCACGCCCTGGAGCACGCCACTATAACCATCGCCCATTCCAGGTTGAACGAGCGAGGTATCCTGGGGGGGAACTCCACCCAGTGGGGATTTTTCGTCTACGGCGATGTTCCCACCGAGGTGCTCTCCCAGGCAGCATCGGAGGCCCTGGAGCGCCTGCGGGCGGGAGAAAAAGAGTTGGCCATTTCTCCCTACTGTGGGACCAACCTGGTGGTCTCGGCAGCACTCACCGGGCTAGCCTGTGCCTGGGCACTAGGGAGTGAGCGTCGGTGGAGCAAATTGCCCGGGGTGATCTCCGCCGCAATGGTGGCGCTTGTGGCCGCAAGGCCTATTGGCTACCAGGTGCAGAAGCATCTCACCACCAGTGGAGCCGTGGGCCGTCTGAGCATCAGAGACATCAACCGCATGGGTGCTGGAGGCCTGACAGTACACAGGGTGCGCACCTCGCCAGTTGACTAGGATAGATTCCGTGAAGAGGCTCAAGCCTTGGCGACCTGGTCTTCAGTTGCTAAAATGGGTTTGCCTGTCTCTGCCCCAGTAGCTCAAAGGATAGAGCAACGGCCTTCTAAGCCGTGGGTTGTGGGTTCGAGTCCCGCCTGGGGTACCATCTTAATGTTACAACTCTAGCGAGCGGGACATTCCCATCAAGTGGACTCTTCTCTGCCCGTGACTTGCCGCTGCCGCAGTTCCTCAAACCGACAGCCTGCCAGAATCAGGGTCATCAGGTTCGTGCCTTCATTCAGCTCGGCACATAGTAGGGACACTCCTGTGTCGGACACTCTTTGTTGCGCTCTGAATAGCTGCACCCGATGATCTGGCTTGCGTCTAAGGAAATGCCCATCCTTTTTCGCAAGAATTCGACAGATGCTTCCAATGCCTTTCGGCCAGCTCTCTTACAGCAACGAGGATGGCCATCCAGCATCCCAGACAATGCGGACGACGTTGCCTCTAGGGATAGAGAGCGTTGTTGCCCGGTTAGAGGTGTCGCCTTGCTCAGAACGCTGACGGCTATGCCCACGCCCACCGCAGCGCCACAGGCGCCATAATAGCCACACCATCCCCCGGGGACCTTTGCACCTCTCGCTATCGCTGTTTCAATCGCGTCCTCAGGAATCGAATAGCCAGCGTTGTGCACTGCGGCAACTATCACGGCAGGGACCATAGCGTGGTGCTCCGGGCCATGCATTGGTACTGAGGGATGCGACATTACATGTTCCAGAATCTCAATCGGATCTGCGGAAGTAGATGAGCCCACCACTTGTCTCAGTGTGTCAAGAGCCTCGCACTGATGGCACGAATCACAGATGTAGTGGCCTTCAGGGCAGTATATCTGTGTGTCAATAGATTCATCGCAGAAGGCACAACGCATGGAGATGGATTCAGTTCCATAGATAAGAGGCCTACCGCACATCCCACAGTTTTCTTTAGATTGCAGCTGGGTTGTTTTTTCGCTTTTTTGATCCATAATATCGAGACTCTGCTTCCTGCGTCACAAATTTCTACAAGTTCTGACACTACCTAAATCTCAACTCGTTGCCCGGGGCCTCATGGTGTAGGCCAACGAATAGTGAGGGTTGCTGTCAGTACCCCAAGGGGGCTTGCCTAGTAGACGCCAGACTATTCCAGGAAATCCTTGAGCTTCCTGGAGCGTGAGGGGTGACGGAGCTTCCGCAGGGCCTTGGCCTCGATCTGGCGGATACGCTCACGGGTGACGCCGAACTCCCTTCCCACCTCTTCCAGGGTACGGCTGCGGCCGTCCTCCAGGCCGAAGCGCAACTGGAGGACTCGGCGCTCCCTGAGGTTGAGGGTATCCAGGACATCCTCTACCAGCTCCTTGAGGAGTTGGTAGGAAGCGGCATCCGCGGGCGCAATGGCACTTCTGTCCTCTATGAAGTCCCCTAGATGGTTATCTTCTTCTTCCCCGATGGGGGTTTCAAGAGACACCGGCTCCTGGGAGATTTTGAGGATTTCACGCACTTTCTCTGGGGCGACCTCCATGCCCAGGCCTATCTCTTTGCTGGTGGGCTCTCGCCCGTACTCCTGGACCAGTCGGCGACTGGTCCGCATGAGCTTGTTGATGGTCTCCACCATGTGGACGGGGATACGGATGGTTCGGGCCTGATCGGCGATGGCCCGGGTTATGGCCTGGCGGATCCACCAGGTGGCGTAGGTGCTGAATTTGTATCCTTTGCGGTAGTCGAACTTCTCCACGGCACGGATGAGGCCAATGTTCCCTTCCTGGACCAGGTCCAAGAGAGACATGCCGCGGCCGATGTACTTTTTGGCTACGCTTACCACCAGCCGCAGGTTAGCCTCTGCCAGATGCCGTTTGGCTCTTAGGCCTTCTTCGATGACGAGGTCCAGGTTGGTCCTCAAGCTGACCTCGCACACCCTCAGGTCCCTGATGAACTCCGCGTCTTCCAGGATCTGTGGCAGTTTATCGAGAGGGGTTTCCTCGCCGATAATTTCGAATACGTCGGGAGGTACGATGCGGCTGTTGACAGACAATCGGAGGAGGTCTTTTCGCAAATCATCGGCGGGGTAGTCCAACTCCATTGCCAACTCTGCAACCATCTCCAGATTTATTTCGCCATCGATGGTGGCAAGGACTTCCGGGTCAGAGCGTATTTGCCGAAGGCTCAGAGCGCCGGAAAGCCCCAATCGCCTACCCAGCGCGTCTGCCAAGGGTGCGGCCTGACCTAGGCGGCGAAGCAGGAGGAGGACTATCTCATAGGCTTTGGGTGGCCAACCATCCTGGACGGTGCTCTCATTCCCCAGGCTCTTGATCTGGATGCTACACTCCATACTACGTGCAAGGGTTCGCTCATCCTTGGCCGTGAGGAGGTGCACCCGGCCTATCTCCCGAAGGTACATTCGGACGGGGTCGTCGATCATGTCCGGGATTTCCAGGTCAGCCTCTAGCTCAACCTCTCCTTTTACCTCACTGGCAATCTCATCCTGCTCTTTCTTGGCCAGGGAGCTAGGTATTATCCTTTCATCCGCTTCGCTATCGCCTTGGGGCGCGGAAGCGTTAATACCCAACTCTTTAGCGTCCGCGCTTACTTCGGACCCCACTGTTACCATAAGGTTCGCCGAGGTACGTTCTTCCTCTTCGGAGAGTTCCTGTATTAGTTCGTCTAGCTCTTTCTTTCGACTTCTCGCCATTTCACCATCTCATGTAGTTGTGGAATTCGAACCGGAGTATAGTTCCCGTAGCTGCTGATTGATCTCCTGGGCTTGATTGAGGGAAGGCTCCAGACTGGAGATATCCTTCCAGTCAATTCCCTCCAGCCGCTCCATCAGGGCTTGCTCTTGGACCTTGAAGAAGCGTTCCTTCAACCGGTTTATTGCCGTTTGCAGATCCCTCTCACGTTCCTTTATGTTCAGGGGAGGGTTCTCCATATTCAGATTCAGGAGGGCTTGAAGGTGCTCCATCAGGTCGAAGGGCAAACTCTCACCTATATCTTTTATTGTAGAACAAATAGACCATTTTGTGAAGATGTCTCTATTCTCCGATAGCTCAAAGTAGTCTGGGGAGATGTCAAGCCCCTTCTCTCTCAGCTCAGGGTGTTGCAGAAGAAGGGATAGGCAATACTCTTCCAGGGGGTCACGATGGGCCGTGGATATTGTTGAAGCGCTGGCCGCGGCGGTGGGATTTGCCCTACGCCTGTTGGGAGCGATGCGCCTCTGTGCACGCCATATGTACGTCTCAAGGTCTGCTTCACCGAATGAAACGATATTCCCCAGGCGGCGTATTTGTCGGTGCTGTGTGAAGGGGTTTCCCTCACCTCGGATGAAGGGACTCAAGGAGTCGACTAATTGGAGTTTGCCCTCGTCGTTGGTGAGGTCAAAGCGCGGCGGGAGCGCTTCGAAGAGGTAGTCCAGCAGGAGCTTGGCTTCTGAGACCAGTCTCTCCCATTCCTGGGCATCCTCACGGATCAGCACATCCGGGTCTTTGCCTGTGGGAAGGGCTGCTATTTTGAGGGACGCACTCAGGTGGCGTTGATTGAATACTACCCCGCTTCTCCCTCCAGCTCGGAGAAAGTCGATTTGCGATGCCTGCCAGGACGATTCCAGGCTGCGAAGGGTGGCCTCCTTGCCTGCGTTGTCGGGGTCCAGGGCCAGCACAAAGGTGGAGGCAAGTGCTCTCAGTCTAGAGACCTGCTGCTCCGTGAGGGCGGTGCCCATGGAGGCCACTACGTTCTGAAACCCGTGCTGGTGGGCGGCTATTACATCCATGTAGCCCTCTACGATGACCACGGCCCCGGTACGGCTGATGGACTCTTTGGCCAGGGGTAGTCCATATAGAATGCTGCTCTTGTCGAAGACGGGGGTACGAGGGGTGTTGAGGTACTTGGGGTTGGAGTCGTCCAGCGCCCTGCCCCCAAAGCCGGCAACTTGCCCGGAGGCGTCCCTGATGGGAAAGATGAGCCGCTGGTGGAAGAGGTCTCGCACATCCCCTCTCTCGCCCTTGATGGCCAGTCCGGCGGAAAGGACCTCTTCCTCCTGGTATCCTCGCCCCAGCAGGTGCCGAGTCAATGCCTCCCGGCCACTCGGGCCGAGACCCAGTTGGAACATCTCCTCTGCCTCCTGGTTGATACCACGTTTTTGGAGGTACTCCCCTGCCCTACCCCCCTCTGGGGAGTGGAGCACCTTCCGGAAGAAGTCCACGGCTTCCTCGTTCACACGATGGAGGGCATCTTGCTTTCCGCTGGCCTGTCGGGATGGCAGGGTTACGCCTGTGCGCTGCGCCAGGTGAGAGAGGGCCTGGCTGAAGTCCTGGTTCTCCGCTTTCATCACGAAGGAGATGACGTCGCCGCCGGTGGCGCAGGCCCCAAAGCAGCGCCACGTCTGGCGCTCCGGGAATACGATGAAGGAGGGGGTCTTTTCGGTGTGGAAGGGGCAGTTGGCCTTGAAGTTACGTCCCGCCTTCTGAAGAGCGACGTAGTCGGAGATTACCTCCACTATGTCTGCGCGGCTTTTGACGTCCTGGACTACGGTCATCGACCAGACCTCAACTGCGAGGGGGACGGCTTGGACATACTCTTGTATATTGTAGCAGATTCCCCTGTCATGCCCTCAAGGGAGAGCGATATGCTGATTGGATGCGTTTTTGGCCTCTTGGGATTCTTCGTCCCGATGTAATCGGGGATCAGAGTCCCACATGACAGCCTTATGTCGCCAGCGCGCTATGAAGACTGGCTGCACATACGCTCTTGGCGAGCTTGAGGAACCTTGGGGGCAGGCAATACCTGCAACTGATAAGCTGGGCAATCCATCTGAGGATAAGGTATAATCTCAAGCTGAGGGGGGTACTCAAATGAGCGCTAGTGAAATCATCTTCATCGTAGAGGAGTCACCTGAGGAAGGCTACGAGGCCAGGGCACTTGGCTATTCCATTTTCACTCAGGCCGAGTCGCTGGACGAGTTGCGGAGTATGGTCCAGGACGCCGTCCGCTGCCATTTCGAAGAGAAGGATCGACCACGGGTGATTCGCCTGCACCTTGTCAAGGACGAGGTTATCGCCGTTTGAAGCTCCCTCGTGACCTTTCGGGCACGGAGTTGGCAGCCCTACTCCACCGTTACGGATATGAAGTCACAAGGCAAACAGGAAGTCACCTACGGCTGACCTCCAGGATCAAGGGCAAAGAGCACCACACCATACCGAGTTGCTAGACTCTCTTCTCCATCAGCTTTGCCGCAAGCTCCTCAACGTACCGGCTACCAGGCGGGAGGATCTGAACTTTGCTCGCGTCTGTGGAAACCTCGACCAGGCGTTCGGCATGAAAACGGAGTAACAGACGGAGAAAATAGGCTTTATTGCCATATCCGGACCACTTAAGCAGCTCTGAGGTGCTGACTACCGAAGGGGCAGAAGCAATCAGGAGGAGCAGTTGATCCTTCAACGACAGCTTTGGGTCAAGGACTCGCTTGACGCCCTCACCATGCCAGACCAAGGGCATACGTCGTTCGGCAAGGCCATTGACTAGGCCTTGTGCTTCCTCGATCGATACATCGTGTAGCACCCGGATAAGCTCTGCCATGATCCAGTTCGCCATCGATAGGACGAGAACTGCGTCCATGTGGTTCGGATCCACGTCACCACCAACGTGCCCGACTCCTCGGTTGTTCCGAACCTCGTACAGTGCTGGAAGAAGGCGCGGAATCAGGATCTGAAAGCTGCGTGGAACGTGAGAGTTTGCCTCTAGCTTCCGGCACGCTGAAACGAAGTCATGAGGCTTAGATGGCCGTGCCGGGTAATTTTGCTGGGCGTGCCCCTCAAGGATCGTGTACACGACTTCGCAGAACTTACCGCCGCTCAGTTCAGATGGCGACCAACGGTGTTCTAGGTAATTCTGGACAATGCTCTGGTACTCGGCAAGAAGCAAACTCCGGAGATCGTCGGGTAGAGTTCCCAGGGCACGCGAAGTAGTGGTCATGCAGCGTTGCCCAACTCCTTAAGGCCGTCAGGGGTAATGAAAAAGCCGTTGTCTTTTGTCTTTTCACAATACCCCTTCGCCACGTTCTTGTTCAGACAATCTGCTGGGTTAGCCAAACGCTTCTGTTGGTTCTCAGAGAGAGCGCTCGCCACCTTTGCGGTGGTTAGCTGGGTCTCACCGCGAAGCTTCAGCCAGTTTGCAGTTGCCAAAAAGCGCTTCACCTGATTGCGCTCTCCTCCCTTGGCCTTGATATGGGACACAAGCGTCTCCTTGAACTCTCCTTCCTGTCGCACTGTCTCAGCACCAGGTGAAGGAGTTTCGACGTGCTCTAGCTGTATATTTGCTAGCCCTGGAGCAGCCTCGAGAATTTTATCGAGCTGCTGGCCGAGCCATTCCTGCTCGCCCTCCCCAGAGAAGGAAATCGCCCCCAACGTTACCTCTATCTTCGCTTCAGTCATCAATGCCTCCGAGCACTAGAGTTGGTGAGCACATAATAGCACGACTAGCATGGTGCTTGGCTCTCTTCTATAGTTAGACCATCTGTTCGATGCAAGCCTATCCGTTTCCGTGTAAAATGTCAAGGGTCTGTTGGGGGAAATGCTAGCGATAGCTTCGTGAAGAGCACAAGTCGCAGACCACTGGTTTTCGCTGCCACTAGCTCTTGCCATCGGTGCACTCTATGAGCACCCTCACCACCGGCCAGTCGAAAGCCAAGAGGCGTTTGGGGTGCAGCCTCTATGGCTGCCAGCTTGCTGACCCCGCGGCGATGCCCGGCTGAAGCTCCTCCGCCATGCGGCGGGCAAAGTGGTCTGTCATGCCATGGTGGGCCAAACGGGATTCGAACCTCGACGTCTCTCGCACATCTGACGCCACTCCCATTCTCTGCCATCCCGTCCTTATCTTACTACACCCTACATGCTATTATGGCAAAGCCATGCACCAACCCACCACACCTTACATACTGAAGAACATGCCTAGACCAGTTCAACAGCAGCTATATTTGGGTGCAGGGCACGCCCCGCACAAACAATCAAAACGCGTACCCCTTTTCGTGCCTGTAATGCCCTTCAAAATAAAAATTCCTGCAAACAATCAAAAACCAGCGGCTAACCGCCTGTCTCTCACCCTATCCCTCGCCGTGACGCAGTCTCTAAGGCTGCCAGCTTGCTGGCCCTGCGGCGATGCCCGGCTGAATCTGCTCCGCCATGCGCTGAGCGAATTCGTCCGTCATGCCTGAGATGTAGTCAACGGCCATGCGCGGGGCGGGCTCCTCCCTTATGTGGTACTCCGGCGGTATCTCCTCCGGATGGAGGCTGAAGTGGTCGTATAGCAACCTGACAACAGCCCTCGCCTGGCGGCCAAGCTCTCCCTCCCCTGCCGGCAGGTACACCCTCTGGAACATGAACTCCCGCAGTACGTTGGCCGCCGTGTGTACACGAGTGCTCATCGCAATGGTCACCTCGCCCGCTCTGTGGGGAGATTCCTCTCCGTTGGCGCTCCACGAGAACTCCACGATGTCGCTGACCATGGTGTCGATGCGCTGGGAGTGGCGAGTGCCCAGTACCTGCTTGCACTCTGCGGGCAACTCCTCCTCGGAAAGGAGTCCGGCCCTGATGGCATCGCCTATGTCGTGGTTGAGGTAGGCCACGGCGTCGGAGATGCGGCATATCTGGGCCTCCAGGGTAATGTTCTCCTCTTTCATGTTGCCCAGAAGGTCGTCTCTCGGCTTGGAGTGTGCTCCGATGCCCTCCCGCACCTCCCAGGTGAGGTTGAGACCATCCCCGTTTTTCTCAAGGCGCTCCACCACTCGGACGCTCTGAGAGGCGTGATGGAATCCCCCAGGGTGCAGGCGGTCTAGCTCCTCCTCTCCCACGTGGCCGAAGGGGGTATGCCCCAGGTCGTGGCCCAGGGCTATGGCCTCCACCAGGTCCTCGTTGAGGTTCAATGCCCTGGCTATTGTACGGCCTATCTGGGCCATCTCCAGGGTGTGGGTCAGGCGGGTTACGTAATGGTCTCCAGTGGGAGCGATGAACACCTGGGTCTTGTGCTTGAGGCGTCGAAAGGCATTGCTGTGGATGATGCGGTCCCGGTCTCGCTGGAACTCTGTCCTGAGGGGTGAAGGCTCCTCTGGGGTGGCGCGGCCCCTGGACTCCCTGGATTTGGTGGCATAGGGCGACAATCCTTCCTCTCGCAGCTCCAGCCTATGCCTCACCTCTTCCAGCATCGAGTCCTTCCGCGTTGGGCTTTGATTGAGGGGGTATTTTCAAAGGGATGCGCTACATTGCAAACGGTCTACCCCCTCTCTGACTCTCCCCCCGTGCAACAGGGGAGAGAAATCCCTTCCCCCGCTAGTGTCCTGTCCTTGAAGTTCGTAGGCAAAAGCGAGAGACGTTGGCTAGAATCTCGTCGGCGGTCTTGGTCCAGACGAATGGCTTGGGGTTTTCGTTGGTGAGGTCAAGGTAGTGGTAGATTGCTGTTTCGAGCACCT
>JBDRIA010000071.1:0-2718 GCA_043816345.1 Chloroflexota bacterium | reverse complement strand
TCGCAGCTGCTGCTCGTAGCTGCCCAGATCCTCCTCGGCCCACCCCTCCCCACGTAGCTGGTCCAGCTCCGCCTGCAGCTGCGGTTCAAACTCGGTCCGCCTGTCCTCCTGGTAGCGGTCCCATGCGTTGCGTAGCTGTTGCCGCTCAAACTCGCCCCGTCTGTCCCGCTGGTAGCGGTCCCACTGCTCGGGGAGCTGCCGGCGTTCAAATTCATTCCGCATCTGCTGCTCCTGGCGGGCCCACTCCTCGGGGAGCCTCTGCTCCATATCGGCCTCAAACTGGGCCAGGATCCCCTGCTCAATAATAGAGGGGTCGTCGTAGATCTCCTCCCAGGCGCCGTAGTAGGTCTGGGTCACCACCGGCTGCTGGAGCAGGACTGAGCCATCGCTACCGCTGAGCACCACGATCTGGAATTCGTCCTCCCCTTCCCCCGGCTGCGGCCGCTCCCCCGGTGGCTGGATGTAGCCGATGATGTCCTGCTTGCCGTCCTGGTTCAGGTCCGGGGCCACCTGGATGCCGCCGATGCCCCCGGTGGCGGCGAACTCCTCGTAGGGCATCACGTACGACCAGGCCACCTCCCTGGTAGCACCGTCTATCACGTAGAGTACCCTGGCCCTGGGCTCGGGGTCCTGGAGGAAGATCTTCGAGCGGACGAGGATGTCCAGGGTCTCGTCGCCAGTGAAGTCGCCCCGCTCCATCCCCGCCTCCGCCACCCCCGGATAGTCCCACAGGACCTCCCCTGACGAGGAGACGCCAAGCAGGTCTCCATAGGTGGAGGCCAGGAGGAACTCGCCGTCGCCCAGGTCCTTGACGGCGTACCAGCTCTCCAGGGCACTCCCGGAGATGGAGCCCTTCTCTATGGGCTGCCCGTCCTGCAAGTCGATAACCTCCACGCCTCCCGAAGGCAGCAGGATCACCGGCTCCCCGTCAAGGGAGGCGATCTCCATCTGGCCAACGCCCCCCAGCTCAAGGCTGATGTTCTTCCATAGGGGCCTTCCGGTCGCCGGGTTTATCAGGAACAGTCCCGCACCCCGTGTCTCCTGCCCCCTCTCTCCTGACCGGCGTCCCGGATAGGCCGCGGCCAGGATCTCCTCAACGCCGTCGCCGGTGATGTCGGGGGCCAGGAATACCCTGAGGTTGAAGAAGTGGAAGTCCCCGGGGCTTGTAGGGTGCATACGCTTACCCCGATACCACTCCGACAGCAGGGCATCCACGTGCTCAACGGCCTCGTACTCCCACTGAACAGTCCCCTCTCGCAGGTTCACCAGGCGAACATAGCCATCCTCGGAACTGACCACGGCCCAGGGCACGCCCAGGAAGTCTACCGGCACAATGTCCCACACCGACCTGTCAACGGTGCCAAAGAGGCCCCCCCGCTCATAGTTGATCACGTCGTATTTCGCCACCAGCTTCGTCTGCCAGAGCGGGAGACCTCCCTTTCCGTCAAGAGCATACATGGAGCCGTTCTGCCCCCCCACAGCCAGGTCCGGAACGCCGTCCCGGTTCAGGTCCGGGGTAATCGCTATCCGCCAGAGGTTGTCGCTGGCCTCGAACTGCCAGAGCTGGACGCCGGTGTTGCCGTCGATGGCGTAGACGCGATAGCCCGAGGTGGCAACCACATCCCTGACGCCGTCGGAGTTTAGGTCCACCGCTTCCAGGTCGAAGGTGAACGTCTGCTGCTCGGTCCACATCAGGTTGTCAATGAAGACTTCCTGCTTGGGCACGAACTGCCAGACCTTTCTGGCGGTGGTGGTGTCGTACCCCGGATGTTGGGGAAGTAGGTGTCACCGACAGCTACGGCGAGGTCAGGCTGGCCGTCGCCGGTTACATCGTCCACCAGGACCATGTCCATAACGGAGCTTGAGGTGGGGATGTACCGCAGCAACGTCCCGCTAGAGAGGATGTACACTCCCCTGGATGTCCCTAAAAGGACCTCCACTTCCCCATTCCCTGTCAGGTCGGCGGTCAACAGGTCGGCCTGGATGCTGCCGGAGAGTCCCACCTGTAAGAAGCGTACGGAAACATCGGATTCCACTGCCTGAGGTACGGCATTTTCTGCCTGTATGGGGGTTTGGAGGGGTGGTACCGTGGCACTACCGCCAGACGGCGATGGGGCACCAAGGGAGAACGCGGTGAGGGAAACGGCCATAAGGCCGATAGGCAGGAGTCGTGGCAACCTCATCATCCCTCCTCATCTTGGACAATCCATAATCTACCTCGCAACGTAAGGAAATGCAAGCTCTACGACCATCCCTGGGCCACACGTAGAATCCCAGAGTTCGTCCTGTAGGCTTTGACTTGATAAGAACTCTGACTGAGACTGATGCGAGAGTTTCCCCAAGTGCCCTTCGAGAAAGTAGTTGCCCTCTGGTTCGAAGCCTGTGCTGTACGTTTCAGATATGATTTATCTAAGATTAAGACCTTGCACAGGCACTTTGACTGGAATTCTGTCCTGCGATGTGCCACATTCATCACAAGCCGGAGCGGATGACCACTCAATGCGCCAAAACGAGAACTCCCCGAGCCACATGCCTTTTCGGGGTGATTGCGTTCGTTTAAGATGGTTTCCCTTTGGCTACTGCACAGTCAACAAAACGCCCTTTTGTGTCCCCTTTTTTGCTGATGGTCTACAACGTTGCTGGAGGCGGAGACCTTGATCAAGAGATAGAGGAACGAATACAACCAGGCCAGGCTACATAGTATCTTGTGTCTGTAGG
>JBDRIA010000070.1:7500-27546 GCA_043816345.1 Chloroflexota bacterium | reverse complement strand
CTTTAACCCGTACGACGGGTACTCCTTCTTCCTCCCGTTGAACCTGGAGGCTTTCGGGTGGCATGGAGTCAAAGAGGGAGAGGCACGAGCTTTCTTCGATGGAGATATCAGTGTAGAGGGGCCGCATCCCTTCTGTTCAGGTGGCGGAAACCTGGGGGTCGGGCGCACCCGCACTGCTATGTACGTTGATAGTATCCAGCAGCTCCGGGGACAGGCCGGCAAGCGGCAGGTCAATGTCAAGGCCGAGACGGCCGTCTGCGCTTTCGCTTTCGGTCGCAGTTGTGCCTACCTTACCATTTCCAGCGTTCTCCCTTAGACCTCTAGGCTTTAGGAAATAGATCAACTAATAGGCGTGCCAGCTCACCCTCAGGGGGCGAGTTGGCACGCCGTGAGGATATCCCTGCGATCCTGCGGGAGTTGGACAGGCTCGGGGAGAGGCCCACTACGGTTGAAGAAAGAGAACTGGTAGCATCCTAAAGAGAGGGCAATGGGGAGGACTTGCGCCCCACCTCTTTAGGGAGGCTCTGAAGCGGGGCACCCCGACTATTACCGGCCTACTCCCAGACCTCCGAGGCCAGGGGCAAGTAGTTTACCTTCTCAAGCCTATCAAGAACGAGGCGGGAGCCACCCTGGGACTGGTTCTGGCAACAATAGACCCTGCTAACTCTAACCTGAGTGATTTCCTGCAGCCCTTCTCGCTAGGTTCAACTGGCTTTGCTGAAGTGGTGGATAGGAAAGGCCTGGTTCTGGCTACTACTCAGAGAGCAGCCCTTTTCCTGAAAGGGGACCATGCAGAGCAGTTCACTTCCTTTGACCTCTCAAGTGAGGCCAGCGAAACCAGGACTAAGCTGGTTGAAAACGCCAGGCGTAGCGCAGAACGGCTCCAGCGATTGGTGGCTGACCTCATTGACGTGGCCCGGCTCCAGGACCTTCAGCTAAAGCTGGACCTAGATGTCCTAGATTTGAGGGAGGTTGTCCAGCGGGCAGTGGAAAGTTTTGGGCCGTTGTTGGCGGAGAAAGACCACGCCCTGGAGATAGCTTCCCTGACAGGCCAGTCGTGGTTCAGGGCAATGAGCGCCGCCTGGAACAGGTAAGGAAGCTAACCGTGAAGATTCTAATAGTCGATGATAACCCAGAGCTGGCGCAGGCGTTGAGCCTGGGGTTTAGACTCCAGTGGCCGGATTGCCAAGTAATAGCTGCTGAGAGTGGCGAGAGAGCGCTGGTCCTTTTCCCCACAGAAAATCCCGATATTATCCTCCTAGATATTGCCATGCCCGGAATGGATGGCTTTGAAGTGCTGTGTCACATTCGGGAGGTCTCCGATGTGCCCATCATCATACTCACCGTCAAAGGGGAGGAACAGGACAAGGTTCGGGCGCTGGATCTGGGGGCAGACGACTATGTCACCAAGCCTTTCGGCCCCCTGGAGCTCATGGCCCGCATCAAAGCGGTCCTGCGCCGCGCTGTGGTGCCAGTCCCTGAGGGGTCTACACCTCCCATCATCTGCGGTGACCTGACCAGTGACTACGATTCCCGGGGCGTATCCATCCGCGGGAATCCCGTGAAACTAACCCCCACTGAACACCGGCTATTGTGCGCCCTGGCCCGTTACCCCAACCAGGTCTTATCCCACCAGGCCCTCTTGGTCCGGGTGTGGGGAGCGGAATACCGGGGGGAGAGGAACTTCCTCAAGGTCTATATCAAGCGCCTGCGGGATAAGATTGAAGAGGACTCCAGTAACCCCCGCTATATCTTGGCCGAGTGGGGCCGGGGATATAGGCTGACCATCCACTAATCCCATATTTCCCAGATCAACCCTGCAGGTCGCATCGTAATCCAGTAAGAGTCCTGCCCTTCTGAGCCGCATACATGGGCATCATGGCCAGTGCACGTGTTAGACTGGCCGAGGCGGAACAAGGGCTGAAACTTTCCACCTCAATCGTTCCCCCGTTTGAAAACCAGCGTCAGTGGGGCATGTTCTTGCCGTTATCGTTGAAGAGCCCCTGGACTTCTAGCCGGAGTCAAACGGCAGATCTTTCGCGCTGATCTGAATGTGTCTCCGACTCAAAGCAAAGAACCCGTCCCACACAAAACAATATTCATATGGGTCATAGCCCTCCATCGCGTCATCGGAGTATCATAAGAGGAAAATGAGCTAATACTTATTTCCCCTTTTGTTCTGCGCATTGTAACCACTTGTTATCTTTTGTTTACAAAAATATTAACCTGCTCTACCCTACTGTTAGCCTGCTTTCCCCTACAATGAAAACAGTGAAGGATTTCGCACTCCACCGACATGGTGAAGAAGGTTAATGTGGAATGGCAAGTCTCCGCCGCCGCGGTTGCCTAATTTGGTGACCTGCCGGAGGAGACCAGCGGCGTAGACATCAACGTCTGCTATCAGTGCCGGTACTAAGGCACAGCTAAAGCCAATTTCTCTATTAGGAGGATTGTGATGGTGATGCAACGGGCTTTGTCGAGGCGTGATTTTATCAAACTCTCAGGTGGGTCGGTAGCTGCTCTAGGAATGCTTCTTTATGGGTTTCCCAACTTCAGGCAACTGTTCGCGGAGGCTGCGCAGGAAGTGCCAGTTATCTGGCTGCAAGCAGGTACATGCACGGGGTGCTCTGTTAGCGTTTTGAATACTCTCAGCCCGAAAATCCAAAATGTTCTGGTGGACCAAGTTATCCCTGGCAAGCATTTCAGTTTACGTTATCACGCTACCGTTATGGCGGGCGCTGGTGATCTGGCTATGAAAGCAATAGAGGACGCCGCCAGGGTGAAAGGTGGATACCTCCTGATAATGGAGGGTGCGGTCGCCACCAGGGATGGCGGCGTCTACTGCGAAATCGGTGAAAAGGACGGCGAGGGCATCACTGCGCTGGAGCATTTGGAAAAGCTGGGCAGGGATGCTATGGCGGTGGTGGCACTGGGCACTTGCGCTACTAATGGTGGGATTCCGGCGGCAGAGCCCAATCCTACCGGCTGCAAAGGGGTGAGGGACATCTTCGCCGATAAGGGGATCGATACCCCGGTAATCAATCTGCCGGGTTGCCCGCCCCACCCAGATTGGGTTATAGGCACTGTAGCCACTGTTCTTATTGGTGGCTTGGGCGCAGTAGAGATGGATGCTGAAGGGCGCCCCCTGGCTTTCTATGAGAACCTTATTCATGACCTTTGCCCAAGGCGAAGCTTCTACGACACGGGTCAATTCGCCAAGAAATTCTCCGATCCGTACTGCCTGTTTCCACTGGGGTGTAAAGGACCTGTTAGCTACGCTGATTGTCCGACAAGGCTTTGGAACAGCGGCACCAGTTGGTGTATTGGCGCCAGTCATCCTTGCATCGGCTGCGTACATCCTGGTTTCCCTGACGCGGTCTCGCCGATATACCGTATGGTAGCAGTGCCTATTCCTACACCTACACCTACTCCAACTCCTACACCTATTCCGATAACTCCCACTCCGACCCTCATGCCTACTCCAACACCTATGCCAGCACCAGCAGGTGTAAGCTCTGCCGCCGCAGTCGGCATCGGCATAGGGGGAGCTGCTGTCGGGGCCGGAGCAGCGGCTGGTGTCGCCTACGCCCTAGGGAAGGGAAGGGAGAGGGAAAGCGGATCAGACTCTGAACAATCTTCTGAGGAGAGGTGAGAAATGGCACGAATCGTGATCGATCCCCTGACACGTATAGAGGGACACCTGAAGATCGAGGCAGTTGTCGAGGACGGCGTAGTTAAGGAGACAAGAAGCAGCGGCATGCTCTTCAGAGGCTTTGAGCTGATCCTGAAAGGGCGCGAACCGATGGACGCTCAGCAGCTGACGCAGCGCGTATGTGGCGTATGTCCCACAAGCCACGCCATGGCTGCTACTCTGGCCCTGGATTCTGCCTTCGGCATCGCGGATAAGGTTCCTGAGAATGGACGCATCCTGCGCAACTTGATCCAGGGTGCGAATTACATCATGTCGCATATCCTTCACTTCTACCACCTTGCTGCCCTGGATTACGTGGACGTCACCAAGGTCGCTCAGTATGAGGGTAAGGATCCTGCACTACAGTCAGTCAGGGATTTCATCAAGCGGGCAATGGATGCGGGTGACACGGCGATGTTAGGGCCCTTCGTGCCACGCTACGAGGGCGACTATCGCTTGCCCGATGATGTTGACATCTCAGCAGTGAGCCATTATGTCCAGGCTCTCAACATGCGCAGGCTTGCCCACGAGATGTCAGCAATCTTCAGTGGAAAGATGCCCCACCAAGTTGGGATCGTTCCCGGAGGTGTGACAGAAACTCCGACCATCGATAAGATAACGGAATACCTGTGGAAGCTGCAGGAGCTACGCCACTTCATAGACCAGGTGTATATCCCCGATGTGGTCGCCGTGGCCGAGGCCTATTCTGATTACTTTGAGATAGGCGTAGGCTGCGGGAACTTGCTCAGCTACGGTGTGTTCGATCTCGATGTCGAGGAAACCGACCTCGCCAAACGCAATCGACTGTTCAAACAGGGCATAACCTCGGCAACTGATCTCACTTATCGTGCCGTAGATGCGGCGAAGATCACCGAAGAGGTCAGGAGCAGCTGGTATAGCAGCCCCTCTAGTTTGCATCCCAGCCAAGGAGAAACGGAGCCAGACCCCTCCAAGCCCGACGCTTATAGTTGGCTAAAGTCGCCCCGCTACGATGGCCAGGTGTACGAAGCAGGACCGCTGGCTCGCATGGCGGTGAATTATGTAGCAGGCGAACCAACCGTCCAACAATTGATCAATGATCTCCTTGCCAGCTTCGGGGCTACCCCTGCCGCCCTATTCAGCGTCTTGGGCAGGCATGCAGCACGTGCTCTGGAATGCAAATTTGTTGCCGATAACATGGCGGAATGGCTACTACAGCTTAAGCCGGGCGAGCCTATTATCGCCGAGTATCGGATACCATCCGAAGGTGAAGGTGTAGGCTTGTGGGAGGCGCCGCGAGGAGCATTGGGGCACTGGATAAAGACCGAGGAGGGCAAGATTAAGAACTACCAGATTATTACACCCACATCGTGGAACGCTTCCCCCGCTGATGACAATGGGCAGCCAGGTCCTATTGAGCAGGCGATTACAGGCACCAAGATCAGGGATGAGGCAAACCCGTTTGAGATTGTCCGTATTGTGCGCTCCTTCGATCCGTGTATTGCCTGCGCCGTCCATCTCGTCAGTCCCAAGGGGACCGAGCTAGGCAAATTCCGCGTGTCATGAGGGCAGGCTAAAGTTGATGATACATAAAGAAGCAAACGAACAGGGTAAGCAGAAGTCTGTCTCCCGTCCTGCGATCATTATCCTGGGGGTTGGCAACATCCTTTTGCGCGATGAAGGGGTAGGAGTACGTGTCATCGAGGCGATGGAAGGTCGAGAGCTACCCGACAATGTAGAGTTGCTCGACGGAGGCACAGCTTCAATGGACCTCCTTACCAGCCTTGCCAATCGCGACAAGGTTATCATTATTGATGCGGTCAAAGGCGGCAACGAGCCGGGGACGTTGTACCGCTTCTCCCCCGATGACATAACAATCCAAAAGCAGACCGTTACCTCGCTACATCAAGTTGGTCTATTGGAGACCTTGACAATAGCAAGGCACCTTGGCTGTACACCGCGGGAAGTCATTATTTTTGGCATCGAACCCAAAGAGGTAAGCTGGGGCTTGGAACTCTCGCCCGAGGTTGCAAGTGCTACGCCAAGAGTGATCGAGCTCGTGTTAGAGGAACTGGGCATAAAGGAGGCGTGACAATGCACGAGTGGCCCATTGCACGAGAAATCCTAGAAAAGGCACTGGCTGAAGCAGACAGCCACCGCGGTAAGCGCATTGGCAACATTCGCCTAAGCTTAGTGGAGACGAGCCACATAGACTCTTCCTCTCTTCGTCTTGCCATAGAAGCCCTAAGCAAAGGAACCATTGCTGAAGGGGCACAGGTAGAAATAGAGTCAGTACATCAGATTGCTCGGTGCTTGGAATGTGGCGCCACTCTTCACGTCAGCGAAGAAAAACCGGTTTGCCTTGGCTGTGGGGCAAGTAAACTTGAGATACTCGCCGAGGGAGAGTGCTTTCTTGAGAGCCTGGATATGGATTGAGGTGAAACGTGGGCCAGGTAGCGGCAGCAGAGACCGCTGGGATAGCTAGAGCAAGCATGGTGGTGCGCGGTATAGTGCAAGGCGTCGGTTTTCGCCCTTTCGTCCACCGCTTGGCCCACGAATATGGGCTAAACGGCTGGGTGCTCAACTCTACAGAGGGGGTGGTCATAGAGGTCGAAGGAGCTAGAGAAAGGCTAGAAGATTTTATCAGTGATATTACCTTCAAAGCACCACCCCTAGCGGTGATCGAAAGGGTTGAGGCCAACCTCCTTCCTCCTGTTGGCTACCAATCCTTTGTTATCCAGCCTTCGCATGATCTAGAGGGCAAATTCGTATTGATCTCCCCTGACATCTGCGTATGTGAAGACTGTCTCCGGGAGTTGTTTGAACCCAAAGACCGGCGTTTCCGCTATCCGTTCATCAACTGCACCAACTGCGGGCCCCGCTTTACCATCATCAAGGACATCCCCTACGATCGCTCCAAGACCACCATGTCGATGTTTCCCATGTGCCCCCAATGCAGTGGGGAATACCACGACCCCGCTGATCGCCGATTCCATGCCCAGCCCAATGCCTGCCCGGCCTGTGGCCCCGGCGTCTGGCTGGCAGGACAAGAGGGCTCCCTCCTGGCGGAGGCCGAGGCGGCTATCCCGGAGGCGCGCCGCCTGCTGGCCCGGGGCGCCATCCTAGGAGTAAAGGGGAGCGGCGGTTTTCACCTGGCCTGCGATGCCACCAGGGATGCATCTCTTTCCCTCCTTCGAAAGCGAAAGGGGCGGGTGAATAAACCCTTTGCCGTCATGTCCCTGGACTGCCAGGAGGTGGAGAAGTACTGCTATCTCAGCGAAGGGGAAAAGCAGCTTCTGGAATCGCCCCAGCGGCCCATCGTGCTGCTCCGCACACGGCCTGGCTGCCCCATCTCCCCTCTGGTGGCTCCCAACAACCTGTACCTGGGGGTTATACTGCCCTACACACCCCTGCACTATCTGCTCCTGGAGAAAAGGGGTGTAGCGAGGGATATGCTGGCCCTGGTGATGACCAGCGGCAATATGAGCGAAGAGCCCATCGTCAAGGATAATGAGGAGGCTCTGGAGCGCCTGGGGGCGCTGGCTGACGCCTTTCTGTTTCATAACCGGGATATCCACGTCCGCTGCGATGATTCGGTGGCCCGGGTGTTTGAGGGGAAGGAGTTCTTGCTGCGCCGTTCCCGGGGCCATGCCCCTTTACCGGTGCGCCTTCCCTTCGAGGTGAGGCCCGGGCTCGCCTGCGGGGGCCACCTCAAGAATACCTTCTGCCTCACCCGGGATAACTACGCTTTTCTCAGCCACCACATCGGCGATCTGGAGAACTTGGAGACCCTGTCCTCTTTTGAAAGTGGGATCGAGCACTTCCAAGGGCTGTTCCGGGTTGACCCCGAGGTGGTGGCCTACGACCTCCATCCGGAATACCTCTCCACCCGGTACGCCCTGGAGCTGAAGAGGAAGAGGGCTGGCGGGATGCAGTTTATCCCGGTGCAGCACCACCACGCCCATGTAGCCAGTTGCATGGCTGAAAACGGCCTTTCCGGTCCCGCCATCGGCGTGGCCTTCGACGGCACCGGCTACGGAGAGGACGGGCAGGTATGGGGGGGCGAGTTTCTGGTGGCCGACTACGCAGGATTTGAGCGGGTGGCCCATCTCCAGTACCTGCCTCTGCCAGGGGGGGAGGCATCCATCAGAAAACCCTATCGCATGGCCCTCAGCTACCTGAGCTTTCTGCCCAAGGACCTCGTTGCCAACTTGGCCCTCCTGAAAAGGGTTAGCCCTCTGGAGCTGGCTGTTGTGAAAAAGCAGGTCGAGGAGAGGTTCAACTCCCCCTTAACCTCTAGCATGGGCCGACTCTTTGATGCCGTCTCCTCCTTGCTCGGCATCTGCGATGCCATCACCTACGAGGGGCAGGCGGCCATAGAACTGGAGATGATGGCCGAGGGATCAGTGGAAGAGGGCTACCACTGGCCCGTTGGGGGACGGAGGTTTCCCCTCGTCCTTGACTGGGCCTACCCTCTTGAGGGCGTTATCTCCGACCTTAAGGCCGGTGTCCCGGTGCCGGTCATCTCTGCCCGGTTCCATAACACCATCGCAGAGATGATCGCCCAGACCTGTGCAGCCATCCGGGAAAAGATGGGGCTGGACCAGGTCGTCCTCAGCGGCGGCGTCTTCCAGAACACTGTTCTCCTAGAACGGGCTCTACGCCAGCTTCGCAGCAGGGGGTTTGAACCCTTTACCCACCACCAGATTCCCTGCAATGACGGAGGTATCTCCTTGGGGCAGGCCGTAGTGGCCGACGCTCGACTCAAGGTCAAAACCGCAAAGAGAGGAGAGAGTATCTATGTGCCTGGGCGTGCCGGTTAAGGTTGTGCGCATAGACGGGCAAAAGGCCCTGGTGGAGTTGGGCGGCCTTGTCCGCGAGGCCCACACTATGCTGGTGCCTCATCTGAGGGTGGGGGATTACGTTCTCCTCCACGCTGGCTTTGCCATCCAGGTCCTGGACCAGGCCGAGGCGCAGCAAACCCTGGAGCTGCTGACCAAGATGGCTCAGGAAGTGGGGGAGGAGACATGAAGTTCATCGACGAATTTCGGCAGCTTGCCCCCGCCCAGGCCCTGGCAAGCAGGATAAGGAGGTGGGCCGGGCCGCCCGTCAATATCATGGAGGTATGCGGCACCCATACCGTAGCCATCTTTCGGCACGGCCTCCGGGAGCTATTGCCGCCCCAGGTCAGGCTGCTTTCCGGCCCGGGCTGCCCGGTCTGCGTTACCTCCAATGCTGAAATAGACAAGGCCATCGCCCTGGCCAGCGATCCCAGGGTGATCCTGTCCACCTTTGGCGATATGATGAAGGTGCCAGGGAGCTATTCCAGCCTTTCTGAAGCTAAGGCCAGGGGTGCAGACATAAGAGTGGCCTACTGTGCCATGGAGGCCCTGGAGATAGCTCGAGATAACCCCAGCAGAGACGTGGTCTTCTTCGGCGTTGGCTTTGAAACTACAGCCCCCACTACGGCTGCCTCCATCCTGGAGGCGGAGCGTCTGGGGTTGAAGAATTATTTCTTCCTCTCGGTCCACAAGCTGATCCCCCCGGCGATGAAGGCCCTGCTGGAGGCAGGGGAGGTCGGCATAGACGGTTTCCTCTGTCCCGGGCACGTAAGCACCATTATCGGCTCCCAACCCTATGAGTTCATTCCCAGGGATTTTGGCATCCCCTGCGTTATCACTGGCTTTGAGCCAGTAGACATCCTCCAGGGTATTGCCATGATCCTGGAGATGCGGGCTGAAGGGAAGGCAGAGGTAGCCATCCAGTATCGCAGCGCCGTGCGCCCCGAGGGCAACCCCCCGGCTGTCGAGACCATGGCCAGGGTTTTCCGGGTAGACGAGGCCGAGTGGCGGGGGATAGGCATCATCCCAGAAAGCGGTCTCAGGCTGGTCAAGGGGCTTAGAAGTTTCGCCGCCGAGGAACATTTCAAGATCAAGACAAGGCCGGCCAGGCAGGTGGCCGCCTGCCGATGCGGGGAGGTCCTCCGGGGCCTTTGCACCCCTCCCGAGTGCCGCCTTTTTGGCACGGGGTGCACCCCGGAGCACCCCGTCGGCCCGTGCATGGTTTCCAGCGAGGGCACCTGCTCTGCCTGGTTCCTCTACAATCCCGAGGAGCGGAGGGTGGAGATGCCACCGGTGAAAGCAGGAGGCTAGCATGCCACAAGCTCGGGTGCTGCTGGGTCACGGAAGCGGGGGCAAGCTTACCCACCAGTTGATTGAATCCCTCTTTCTGCCTCAACTCACTAACCCCGCCCTGGATGCCCTGGATGATTCGGCTGTATTACTGATGCGCGATTTCCAGGGGCTCCTTACCTCCTTGGCCAGCACGGAGACCAGGATGGCTTTCACCACCGACTCCTACGTAGTCAAGCCTCTCTTCTGGCCTGGGGGAGACATCGGCCGGCTGGCCGTCTGTGGCACTGTTAATGACCTGGCGATGGTGGGAGCCATCCCCCTCTACCTGTCGGCGGCCTTTATCTTGGAGGAAGGGCTCCCCCTGTCTACCCTGCGGCGCATCACAGTTTCGCTGAGAAAGGCGGCCCGGGAGGCGGGAGTAAAAATTGTGGCCGGCGATACCAAGGTGGTGGAGCGAGGAAGTGCCGATGGTCTTTTCATCAACACCGCCGGCGTAGGCGTCATCCCTGAGAGCATAGACATCTCCGGCAGCAATGCCCAACCCGGCGACGCCGTTATCCTTTCCAGACCCATTGGCAACCATGGCATCTCGGTGCTTCTAGAGCGGGAGCAGATGGGCTTCGTCAGCGCGGTAAAGAGCGATGTGGCCCCTTTAAACCGTCTGGTGGCAAGGATGCTGCAGGCCAGCCGAAACATTCATGCCTTGCGGGACCCTACCCGCGGAGGCCTGGCCACTAGCCTGGTGGAAATAGCTCACCAGTCCGGAGTTGCTATCAACATCTATGAAGAAAAGATCCCTGTGGAAGAAGAAGTGGCCGCCGCCTGCGAGATCCTCGGGTACGACCCGCTCCATGTGGCCAACGAAGGCGCGCTCATTGCTTTTGTGGCGGGTGAAGATGCATCAAGGGTTGTGGCGGCCATGAAAAGGCTGCGCTACGGCCAGCAGGCTGCTATTATTGGGGAGGTCTTGCTTGAGCCCAGGGGAAAGGTGCTGATGAAAACCAGGGTTGGCGGCACCCGGATAGTGGACATGTTGAGCGGTGAGCAGTTTCCACGCATCTGTTAGGCCGTCCTGATCCGTGTTGATGCCATCTCGCTGCTCCTAGTATCTACTATCATAAATCAGCGTACCCGAGAGCATAACCTGAAGTCCCGCTCATCCTGAGCACGGTCGAAGGACATGAGCGGGACTTTCGCTCCGCTCGTATGGTTCGACTGGCTCACCACGAGCGGAGTATTGTGACTCCCTTTTTCGCAACTAGGTACTAGCTAACTGGTCCTTCTGAAAGATTGGCCCCACTTCTTTTTTCAGGAGAGGCCAAACCCTCCACTCGGAGCATCCACAACCCTACCACAGATTCCTGAAGGAGAACGGCAAGGACAAAAACGACCTGGACAAATTGCCAGTCCTCAAGATGCCAACCATTATAGTGTAGCACCACCGAGGCTCCTACTAACCCCCGCCAGTGCTCGCAGAACTGAGGAACCGATACCCAAGGCATGTTTAGGAGTCTTCTTAGGCTACGGCCATGCCCCTCACGTGCAAAAGAGACAGACTCCTTCGACATGCCTCCTACTGAGCTTCCCAGATCGCGACTAACGATGTGGTCTCCCGGCGGGATGCGGTGGGGCAGTGCACACCCGGGCCACGGCGGCCACAGTGGCAGGCTTCCTGGAGATTCTCATGGCCTGGGAAAGCACCTACAATACCATCCGCCCCCACCAGGCCCTGGGCTATCTCACACCCCACCCGTTCCTTACCCTGTGGCATAACCAACGAGATGAGGTCATGTGTCACTAATCTACTGGACGTGAACAGACTATTGACAAAAGCTTGGACAGGGATTTAGCATTCGCAGGTCGTGCTTGTTTGCAATGCTGGGAATTGGTGACCGCTGTGCCGGTGCAAGGAGTTTCACGCCCGAGCCTCATGTAGGGGCTCGGGATTACTTATGCACCGTTTAGGAGGGAAAACACAGTATAGGTATTTCTCATCTCCACTGGTACTAATTGCCTATTCCCCCAGCCCTTTGCAGACCATACAGTAGTATTGTAGGGATTCTCGGGCGACGTCTACGGCCTGGGATTCTACCTTACCCAAACTCTAGTCAATCGTTTTGGAGGATTACCCCACAATTTACAGCGCTCACATACAAAGAAAGCAGGTGCTATTGGTAGAAGATAGCTGATGGCTAATGAATGTCAACGCGACTCGACTGCCCGATTCAGGAAATGGAAAACTTGTTTTCCCCAGGAATTCGGCCATATTTAGGAGGGAGTCACGATGCTGACCCCAGTTGCCACCGTATCCAAGTCCCTTGAAGACTACCGGCCTATCATCGGAGACGACCAAACCGATGAGATATACAGGCTCGCAGAGCCATTCAAGGGGGCTAGAATCCTCCACATAAACGCTAGTGCCTTCGGCGGTGGCGTAGCGGAGCTTCTCAACGCTATTGTCCCCCTTATGAACGACGTGGGACTCCTTGCCGAATGGCAGGTGATGCGAGGAGCCGATGAGTTCTACCGGGTCTCCAAGGCGCTCCACAATAGCCTCCAAGGGATGCCAATATCCTGGAAACCGGAGATGTGGGAGATATGGAGGCGATACAACCTCCTCAACGCCGAGCTTCTTGAGGGCCAGTATGACTATGTGATAGTGCATGATCCCCAACCCGCGGGGATCCTCCACTTCCTTCAGGAGGCTGGGTTGTGCAACAGAAACACCCGGTGGATCTGGCGTTGCCACATCGATTCCACGGATGCCCAACCCGAAGCCTGGAACTACATAAAACCGTACCTGGAGCCTTACGACGCGGCCGTGTTCACTCTGAAGCAGTTCGTCAAGAAGGACCTGGCGGGCCCACGGATATGGGTGATTCCCCCAGCCATCGATCCCCTCAGCGAGAAGAACATTCCCATTGCTCAGGAGACCGTTCAGCAGGTGCTATCTCGCTTCAATGTAGACCCCCAGCGACCATTAGTGGTCCAGGCTTCCAGGATGGATGCCTGGAAGGACCCCCTGGGAGTCCTGGAGGCCTATCTCCATGTAAAGTGCCGTGTTTCTGGAGTGCAACTGGTGTTCCTGGTGGCCATTGCCGATGACGACCCTGAAGGATGGGCTTACTATGAGCAGGCCGTGGAAGGGGCTGGAGGAGACCCGGACGTTCACATTCTACCCAACATACTGAACGGCATTGGTGACCTGGAGATAAATGCCTTCCAGACCGGGGCACAAGTGGTGGTCCAGAAATCCCTAAGGGAGGGATTTGGCCTGGCGGTGGCCGAAGCTTTATGGAAAGCGCGTCCCGTGGTGGGGGGTAGGGCGGGAGGAATACCTCTGCAAATCGTTCACGGAAAGACGGGCTACCTGGTGCGCACTCCCTCTGAGTGTGCCAAGTGGATCCTTCATTTGCTACAGCACCCTGAGAGGGCTGAGCAACTGGGGCGGCAGGGACGGGAACATGTCCGTCGTAACTTCCTAATAACCCGGTACGTGAAGGACTACATGGGGGTCTTCCGAGGCCTGGAGCGGAGCGAGAGGAAGCTCTACGTCCCGAGCTACCTGAAGGCCGCTGCTGAGCCCTCCGTGGGGTCTTAGGCCTCAACAACCACACCTCTTTGGCTCCCAGGGAGTGATATCAGGCTTGCATAAGAAAAAGTTGGACAATGCCAACTCAACAGGTATTGCTATTTTTTGCATATGTGGTATGGTTGGGGATGTCGTGGCTGCGAAAACGTAGTGCGGCCAGTGTAATCCAAGGAAATACTAAACTGGAGTAGCATGTTCGAACCCGGGGGACAACGTCAGAGGCCTGAGGTACAGGTAGATGAGATACTTCGCGGTATTGGCTCGGGCATCAACAACGTGATTCAGCGGCTGGGTGGAGGTGGTGTCAAGTTGGTAATCATCGGCGTGTTGGCCCTCATAGTCATCGTGTGGCTGGCCAGTGGTGTCTATCAGGTAGGGCCCCGCGGGAGGGCTGCCCTGCAACTTTTCGGCGCATTTCAGACCATTGAGGGCCCCGGTCTGCACTGGTATTTCCCACCTCCTGTTGGCAAGCGGACTATTGTTGACGTGGAGGTGACCCGAAACATGGAGTTAGGGTTCTTCACAACGTCTACGGGGGCGGTCAGTGACGAGAGGGGCGAGGCTCTGATGATCACTGGCGACCTTAACATTGTCAACGTGCAGATGGTGGTCCAGTATCGCATTACGGACCTGGAGAAGTATCTGTTCCGAGTGGATGACCCAGGTGAGGTTCTTCGTGGTATAGGGCAAGGGAACCCCGAGGGGCGCACCCTGAAGGATGCCACTGAGGCAGCATTGCGTCAGGTGGTGGGCCAGCGCAGCATCGATGATGTCCTTGTGACCAAGAGGGAAGATGCCCAGAGCGAGACCCACTTGCTGATTCAGCAGATACTGGACGAATATCAGGCCGGGATTCAGGTATTGAACGTGGCTCTCCAAACGGTGCGTCCTCCTGACCAGGTTCGAGCCGCCTTCGACGACGTGGTCAATGCGAGGGTGGACAAGGAGAGCCGAATCAACCAGGCCAAGGCCTACGAGCAGGACCGGCTTCCCAGGGCCTTGGGAGATGCTCAGCAGACCGTCCGGAGTGCAGAGGCCTTCAAAGCTGAGCGGATAGCCAAAGCCACAGGTGAGGCTGACCGTTTCACATCGGTCCTGGAGGAGTACGAAAAGTCCAGGGAGGTCACCCGCCAGCGACTGTACCTGGAGGCCATGGAAGGGATACTCCCCGGGGTTACCAAGTTCATTCTGGCTACGGATAGCAGTGGTAACTTGCTGCAGTTTCTCCCTTTAACTGGTGAGGGAGGAACGCCGTGATAAGGATCATTGGTATAGTTCTAGGAGTTATTGTAGTTGTGGCCTTCATGGCCCAGGTGGCTGGATTCGGGGTGCTTTATACGGTGGACCAGACCGAGTACGTGGTCATCACCCAATTCGGAGAGGTACAGAGGGCGGTCACCAGCCCGGGCCTCAAGTTCAAGTCCCCTGTAGAGTCGGTAGTCCGCTTTGACAGGCGTCTGCTTCGCATAGATATGCCCACTGCCAGCATGCCAGACAAAGACAGCCAGTTTCTGGAGATAGACGCATACGTTCGTTACAGGATCGAGGATCCTCAAGCCTTTCTACAAAATCTCAGGGATGAGATAACCGGCAGCTCGCGCATCGGAAACCTGGCCATAGCCGCCCTCCGTTCTCAGGTGGGACTGAGAGACCGCAGAGACATCATCGGTGGCGACCCGATTACTCAGCCGGATGGCACCATCATAGTTAGACCCAGAGTAGATAGCACTGGCGCTGGCGCCAGGGAAGCGATGATGCGGCTGGTTCTCGACCGCGTCAAGAAGGACACGGAGCAGCAATTCGGCGTCACCATAGTAGATGTGCGTATCATGGGGGCCGACTTCCCCACTGCGGCAGAGAACAGTGTGTTCCAGCGAATGAGGACTGAGCGTGATGTTCAGGCACAGCGGCTCCGGGCTGAGGGGGAGGAGCAGTACCTCACTATCACTGCTGACGTGGACAGACAGGTGAGGATTGTCAGTGCCAATGCCGAGCGGGATGCCAACATCCTGCGAGGTCAGGGAGAGGCAGAGGCCATCCTGATTCTGGCCGAGGCCTTGGAGAAGGACCCTGAGTTCTTCGCATTCAGGCGTAGCCTGGAGGCCTACGGCAACTTCCTCAAAACAGGGACCACGGTGGTCCTATCCGCGGATAGCGACCTGTTCCGATACCTGCAGAGTCCGAGCGCACCTGAGCCTGAGCAGTAGCCCTAGGCTGTCGTCCTCCCCGATGCCCCCCCCCCTTTCCTCATGGGAAATCTCGGAATAAACAATAGAAGGGGAAAAGCATGGGCGATGTTGAGAAGAAGCTGGATACCTTGATTGCCTATTGGGTTGAGCACAACCAGGAGCACGAGCGGGAATTCCACGACTGGGCCAGTCTGGCTTCTGCCGCAGGGGATGATGTATCTGAATTGCTTGTGAAGGCTGCTGGTAGTATGGCCGATGCGACCAGTTGGCTGGAGCGAGCACGCCAGGCGCTGAATATGAGGTCGGAGTAGGAGAGAGGCCACAGAGAAGACCTCTAATCTATCTTTGGAGTGATTACGATGTGTCTTGTCAAGCTCTATGAGAACAAGGACAGCAAGCAGGCAGTTCTGACAGACATTGCTTACATACGGTGGAACTCCGACGGAGTGGAGTTGGAGACCCTTTTCGGGGAGAAAAGAGCCATACAGGGGGCGATTAGCTCAATAGATTTTATCAAGTCCAGGTTAATACTGGTGGATAGTCCCCAATAATCCGTATTTCACGGGAGAGGGGACCATAAAGCACTATGAAACTGGCGATCAGTGGAAAGGGTGGTGTGGGCAAGACCACACTGTCTAGCTTGCTGGCTGGGGTTTACGCCGCCGAAGGTACAACTGTTCTGGCAGTCGATGCCAATCCCGATGCAAACTTGGCAGCGGCACTGGGTATTCCTGCTGAAGATGTGAAGAAGATTGTGCCCATCAGCGAGATGAGTGACCTGATTGAAGAGCGCACCGGTGCTAAACCTGGAACCTCCAGCCCTTTTTTCAAGCTCAATCCCACGGTGGACGATATCCCGGACCGTTACTGTATCAACCTGGGGCGGATCAAGCTACTTGTCATGGGGAATCTCAAGCATGGCGATAGTGGTTGCATATGCCCTGAGAGTGTACTGCTGAGGTCCATCATCTCGGAGCTTCTGCTGAGCCGTTCTGAGGTAGTCATTATGGATATGGATGCGGGTGTGGAGCACCTGTACAGGGGTACCGCGAGAGCCGTTGATGCCTTTATCATCGTAGTGGAGCCCGGACAGCGCAGTCTCCAGACTGCTCGGAGTATCAGGAGCCTTGCCAGTGATCTGGGTATTGCAAGGTGCCTGGTGGTGGGTAGCAAGATCCGTGACGATGCAGGACGGCAGTTTATCATTGACAACATGCCTGACTTCGAGATTCTGGGTTTTATCAGCTATGATCCAACCGTGGCTGATGCTGACCTTCAGGGTGTAGGGGTGTTTGATGCTGCACCCGCGGCGGCGGCGGAAGTGAGAAGAATCAGAGATGCTCTGGAATCGGTTATATGCAAGTAGGAGTGTAGGAATCCCCTTGTAGGAACCCTCATAAAAGGAGTCTGCGCATGTGCCCGTGGTTCGACAGGTCCGACTTCGTCGAGACTCTCGACCCGATTCCATCGGGTCGGAACTCACCACGAGCGGTTGACTATAACCCCCCTTTTCCGCAAGCAGGCCCTAGAGGCCATGTAGGGGGAAGATGCGTCTTTCTATCTCCCTGACAGTCTCCTCGGCAAAGCGGCGGGCCTGATTTAGCACTCCAGGGTCTACAGATGGGCCCTCCTGGTCCCGGAGGTTCTTCAGCCCGTACCGCTCCTGGTACGATTGGGGAATCTCATCGGGCCACTCCTCCCCCAGCATTACGCCGAAGTCCAATGCCCATCCCCGGGTCACTGCCGCTATATTGTACCCTCCGCCTCCAAAGGCCAGCCATCGTGGGGCCAGTTGGCCCAACTCTGCCACCACGCGGGCATGTCCCTGCACCGTGAGGCCCAGCTGAGTTATGGGGTCCTGGAAGTGAGTGTCCATGCCTAGCAGCGTCGCCAAAACATCGGGGTTGAAGGCCCGTACCAGAGGGGGCACTACCTGGGCGAAGGCCCACAGGTAGATTTCATCATTTGTGTAGGGATACAGAGGGACGTTGACAGAGTAGCCAAGGCCCTTGTCTCTACCCATCTCATCTACAAAACCGGTGCCGGGAAACAGGTACATCCCCGACTGGTGGAGGGATATGGTCAGCACCTGGTCGGAGTCGTAGAAGGCGTGCTGCACACCATCGCCGTGGTGAGCGTCTATGTCCACGTAGGCCACCCGGAGGCCCTGGCTAACTAGAGAGTTTATGGCGATGACGGGGTCGTTGAAGATGCAGAAGCCGGAGGCACGGCCAGGCATGGCGTGGTGAAGCCCGCCGGCGCAGTTGAAGGCCACGTCTGCCTCGCCGCGGGATACCATTTCCGCTGCGATCAGGGAGGCCCCGGTTGACCGGGAGGAGGCCTCATACATGCCCGAGAAGACGGGATTGTCGCCGTGGTCGCTGAAGTTGTAGGCGGCGGGGTTATACCTGCTCTCCCCGCGGCTCAGACTCTGCACTGCGCTGACATACTCCCGGGTGTGGAATGTCATTATCTCCTCTTCCGTAGCCTGGCGAGGCTCCACCAAAACGGCGTGCGGAAGCTGAAAGGCCCCATATGACTCCAGGAGCTCGTAGGCATAGCGGAGCCGGGTAGGGACCATGACGTGATTCTCGCGGAGGACATGACGGGTCAGGACGTCGTGATAGACAAAGGCAGCACGACGACTCATGGCTGGCCTTCTTCCACCCGGGCCAGCTCCTGACGCATGTTGCGCCAGTGGGTGCCTCTCCAGTACAGTCGCCTGCAAGAAGGGCACTCCATGAACTCCTCCTGGGTCTGAAATACATAGGCTGGCACCCTCTCCTGGACCTCCTCTCTGGCCACGTCCGTCAGGGAGGCGTTACACTCGATGCAGCGGGAGAACCCCCCTAGAGCCTTGAGCTGGTAGGTATCTACCACCTGACGTAGCTGGTCCTCCCGACCTTCGCTATCGATGAGAAGGGCCTTCAGCTTCCCCGAGGTCACCACTCCGCGCTTCATGATAAACCTGTCTCGGGTGAGGACGATACGGCTCTCCTTCTGGGCCAGGCGCACCAGTTCTCCGTCCTCTATGCCAGGAACGAAGAGGGCGTCGTAGCCCATGATCCTGAGCCACTTGGCCAGACGCCCCACGTTGAGATCGACGATGAACTTCGGGTCGGCCACCTTTTCCTCCGGCCTCATGATACAAGTCTCCTGGTGCGATGGCAAATTGTTGGTGAGGGAGCAGCTCGCTAGATTTGCACCACCACTATCGGGAGGACTCCTTTTGGTGGTGGAGTCGGCGTGGATACAAGGCTGCGTGAGAATCGTAGTACAATTGTATGATAATGAGAGGCGTGTCGTTTAACGTAACATGGAGCGATGGCTCTGTTCCAGGTTATATAATGTCCCGTAGAGGACTCTAGGAGGTACGATATAGATAGCAAAAATCTGGAAGAGCTTCTCCGGCAAGTGCAGCAGGGTCAGGTAGGTGTGGAAGAGGCGTTAGATAGGCTACGAATCCTTCCCTTCGAGGACCTGGGGTTTGCCAAGATCGACCACCACAGGGCCCTTCGCAAGGGCTTTCCCGAGGTGATATACGCTCCTGGGAAGAATCTGAAGCAACTGGCGCAGATTGCCCAGAGGATGGCAGAGACCTCCTCCAGGGTGCTTATAACCAGGGCAGACCCTGAGGCCTATGCCAGCATTAGAGAGGTGTTGCCGGAGGCTCACTACAACGAGCTTGCCAGGGCTATCGTACTGAAGCGGGGGGAAGAGGCTCCACCAGTGCCGGGGGTGCTGACCGTTGCCGCGGGTACCGCTGACCTGCCCGTGGCGGAGGAGGCGGCCATCACCGCGGAGCTGATGGGGAACGAGGTGGAGAGGCTATGGGATGTGGGTATAGCGGGGGTGCATCGATTGCTGGCGCACCTGTCCATGTTGCAGAAAGCCAGGGTCGTGGTGGCCGTGGCGGGGATGGAGGGAGCTCTTCCCAGCCTCATTGGCGGGCTAGTTGCGGCGCCGGTTATCGCCGTGCCAACCAGCGTGGGGTACGGGGCCAGCTTTCAGGGTCTGGCGGCCCTGCTGGCCATGCTCAACGCCTGTAGTCCTGGTATTGCGGTGGTCAATATAGACAACGGTTTCGGTGCTGGCTACCTGGCAGGAATGATCAACCTCTCCGCGGCTGGCCCCTTGAGAGACTAGCCCTCGGAGCAGGGAGCGGGCAACATGCCCAGTGACTTGCCATCCCCTTGGATGGCAGATGCGGTCGCGGGGTTTTCACCTCTGGAGGCAGAGGCCATCAGGAACTCGGTGGGAGCGGCTACCCAGATCGCAACCTCACTCCCGCCCGAATTGGGCCAACCACTGGCAAAAGCGGCTGGTATCGCCTTTACAGAGGCAATAGGGCTGGCCGTTCTGATCGGGATCGTCATAGCATTGATTGGAGCTGTGCTGGTGATTAGGTTCATGCCGCCCCGGCATCTTCCGGTTGAGGAGTCCCAGACCCTTGACAGTAGC
>JBDRIA010000070.1:0-5000 GCA_043816345.1 Chloroflexota bacterium | reverse complement strand
AGGTCTTTGCAACGACCACGAGTTCGGGCCTCCACTCCGATGTTATCGGAGCTTCACCCTGGCCATGGGTAGCTCACCCGGTTTCGGGTCTAATCCCCGCGACTCATTCGCCCTATTAAGACTCGCTTTCGCTTCGGCTCCCTTCGTCCACGAAGTTAACCTTGCCGCGGAAATTAACTCGCCTGCTCATTCTTCAATAGGCACGCCGTCACCCCGATAAATCGGGGCTCCGACCGTATGTAGGCCCACGGTTTCAGATCTATTTCACTCCCCTTCCGGGGTTCTTTTCACCTTTCCCTCACGGTACTGGTACGCTATCGGTCGCCAAGGGTATTTAGCCTTGGAGGGTGGTCCCCCCAGATTCCCACGGGATTTCTCGTGTCCCGTGGTACTCAAGAACGCATCGGGAGCCCCTTCCTTTTCGCTTACGGGACTATCACCCGCTATGGTGGCCCTTTCCAGGGACCTTCGGCTAAAGAAGAGGTTTATCACTCCCCGGGGTAACTGAGGTTTCCCCAGATGCGCCTTACAACCCCCCTGAAACATAGGACCCCAGTCCACTAAGCTCCAGGGGTTTGGGCTCTTCCCCGTTCGTTCGCCACTACTAAGGGAATCTCTTTTGATTTATTTTCCTCGAGGTACTGAGATGTTTCAGTTCTCTCGCTTACCCGCCCTAGCCTAAGGGTTCAGCTAGGGCTATCCCGAGTTCATCGGGATGGGTTTCCCCATTCGGGAATCCCCGGCTATGCTTGCTAGACAGCTCACCGAGGCTTTTCGCAGTCTTGCCACGCCCTTCCTCGGCCCTTGGCGCCAAGGCATCCACCGTGGGCCCGTAGTAACTTAACCCACACTCAGGCCCGTAAACCTCTATTCAATTTTTAACGTACAAAAACGGCGGCTGGATGCCTCCAGACGCCGCGGATTAGCACCAGTTAAAATTATCCGTATGTAGTCAGGTATTCAGCTTATGATCCCTCTACTTATGGACGCAAAGTACATTATAAGCGCCCTGTTTGCGGGCGTCAAGCGTTTTGCGGATGGTTCCATGCCTCTTTGGACAGCATCTTGAAGGCCGTCATTGGGAGTCCCTGACAACTCAAAACAGCATTAGGAGCGTCTCACACCATCCTGCGATGAGGCCACAACCCCATCCCTAAGAGGGTGTTTCTCAAGCTGCGGAAGACCCCCATCCCTTCGGCTTCGCTCAGGGCAAGCTCTAACCTTCCCCCGCGAGCGGGGGAAGGGATTTCTCTCCCCCGTTGTGCGGGGGAGAGTCAGAGAGGGGGTAGACCGTTCGCAATGTAGCGCATCCCTTTGAAAACACCCTCTAAGGCAATCCCCGACTGCTTGCGGCTTTCTCTCACTGCGCCAACGACAAAGACACGCCCTTAGCAGCCCCTCTTCATCCTCTTCCGAAAGGCCACCAACCCTTCTTGGCCGGTGCAGCACGTTCCGTCGTAGGCCGCGTTTCAAAGCCGGTTGGCTGCAGCAGGTCCGTAAAGCCCCCAAACACGTTGGGGATCAGTGCAACCAACTTCACTTGGTCCTCCCTTGAAAAGTCCCTGGCCAGAGTTTGCACTAACGCGACGCGACGCATAGCCGCCTGACCTGGCATATTCAGCATAACCGCGTCATATGAAGCCGACATCTTTCGTCCCGTATCCTCGTCCAGCTTCAGCCACGTCCGAAGGCGGGAGAGGGTAAAAGTACGCAGATCGACTTCTGGTAGGGCGTACTCCGCTCTTGCCATGGCAGCCATCTGGCTCACCCTCTCCTCTTCGGACAAGGCGCCCAACTCCTTGCAGCGCTGGTCCATCACCCTTTCCCTCTCCTCCACTGTTGCATTTGCCAGTGCCCCCCATGCCTGGTCAGACTGAACGTTTGACGTACTCACCCTGCTGCCTCCTTTCTTACGTAGGCGACAATCCTATTGGGAAAATTATGACCACAAAAAAGAGCGCCAAACAGCTTACTAGCGATGTAAGCTCTTTGGCACTCCAGGCAAGTTCACTGCCTGCCTCCCATTCTTTAGCTTTAGGTAGGATTGAGTATAGAGACTCGCTTTCTTACGGCACATTGTAGATGACTACTGGCGAATCTGTCAAGATGATGGCTGGCTCATGCCGTAATAAGGGGGGTTGCTAAGAAAAAACTACGATTGGAAATGTCATCTACCAACCGGGTCGCCACCCTACCAGAGCTGGGCGGAAAGGTGGCAGACTCCTTATCTTGAATCGGCCATCCACCTCCTCCAACATATCCGCCAGGACCTCCTCCAGCCGCCGCTCTCCATCACTACCGGGAGCGACTAGCAGGCGAGGCCGCAGTTGCTGCAAGGCCCGCTCCCGGCTCTCAAAGCCCCGGTGCTCCTGGGGCGTCAGCATCTCCAGATCGGGGTATATATCCATCTCCCAAAGGACCTGCATAAGCTCCTTGAGGCACGGTAGCTTGAGTCGCTCCTCGCCGTGGACTCCGGGCCACAGGGGATGAGCCTGAAACTGGGGCGGGTTCTCATACAGCACCACCAGAACCTTCTCTCGGGCGTGGGTCTCAAGCTTCCGTAAGAAAGGAACGATGTCCTTCACAGTATAGAGCACCTGGACGCACAGGACGATGTCCGCGGGCGCAACCTCGGCCTCCTCCCAGCTAGATGGCACCAGGACGATGTTGTCCCTCTGCATCCGTCTGGCCTCTTCCTCCAGGATCGAGACCATACTGGCAGACGGCTCCACAGCTACAACTCGCTGGCAGCACAGCGAGAGAGGGAGCGCCAGGCGTCCGCCGCCGGCTCCAACGTCCAGAGCAGTATGGTGAGGCTGGACCTCCTGAAGCAGCCGCTGCACCACAGGATCGTCGGTGCCCCAGGGATCCGGCCTGAACCGCTCGGCGAAAGGCTCCCAGGTATCCTCCGGTGCCTGGTCCCGGCTCCGGGCGCCCTCAGACTGGGCGTGTTCCTCCTCCACCATCCTGCGCCAGTGCTGCCATGCCGGAATCAATCCTTGACTCATTGGGGCTTGTATACAACACTCGGTATACCGTTATAGAATCGCGGCATGGAACCACTCTCTGTCATATCTGCGTGCCTGGAAGCAACACCATTGGTCGGCAAGGTCTTCCGAATGGCTTTGGAGCGTAGGATGCAGGTAGATATAAGGGTTGGTTCCCAGACACAGACCCAATATTTACCGCTTGGGTGTTGTGGAAAGGCGAAGATGGGAGTATCACGTTATTGGATAACCCATCTATAGGAGGGCAGTTCAGCCTTCGCTTCATCAATAACCGCACAGATAGGCGAGAGATGCTGCTGGAGGCGAGGGTAGTCTTAGAGAGTCGTTTCCTCTGGAGAAGGACAATACTTGGTACGGCGCAAGTAAAGAAGTACAGTGGAGCGGGAACTGGCATTCCCTTGGACAACGTAGGTTTTGAACCCCTCTCGCCACCACAATCCTTTACATTGGTCGCTGATGGCCGCATAACCCACCCAGTGGACAGATTACCACGCAAATCCCATTTGGTGCTGGAACAGGACTTTATTGGCCCAATGCGTACCATACGTCGTCATCTTAAGACTATTACTCACGACCGACAAGCTGCCCGTAAGGCAATGTCTCAGAATTGAGGAGTTTCTTGAGGGTATCCCTGAACAGGAATGGATTCTTGCGGTTATTGAACCGCCATTCCAGTTCATCTAGGTAGGCATCAAGATGCTTGTTAGAGAGCTTATGATAAGAACGAGTCAGAGACCGCTTGAAGAGGCTCCATACGCCTTCAACCGTGTTGGTGATCACCACGCACCCATTCCTCGGCGCTATGGTTGACCGTCTCATGGCGGGTGTCTTTGTCACCGATTCCTCATTGAAGTTCGGCGGGGGCGCTGCTACAATCCCAGGGCATAGACAGCGCGACGGCGACCCGGGGATATAGCTCAACAGGGAGAGCGCGGCGTTCGCATCGCCGAGGTTGGGGGTTCGAGTCCCCCTATCTCCACCACCTTGCCCCCGCTTTCTAATGGTGCGGCCCCGTTCTCAGCTGAGGCTTCTCTATTCTTGCCGACTACCAGACGCAAGGGACTGTACTCTGCCAACTCGACGTGCCTCTCGTCGTCGTCCCAGTAGCGGGTAAGCACGTCATTCCCCTCGCCGTGGCCCAATAGCCGCCGGGCAACATCACGGGCTTCCCCAACGCGGCCACCGCTGGCAAGGACGGCTCTCCCGACGAAAGCGGCGAAGGAGTCACGCAGGTCGTAGAGTATCGCGTCGGACACCTCATCCCTGACGCCTTCCTCCACAAACAGCTCCCGAATCACCCTCCTGATTCCCTGATCCCCCAAAGGCTTGCCCTCGTGCCGCCCCCGTGTTCCTCGAAATAAAGGTGCATCATCGGGTAGATGGAGCACTGATCCTACGAGCCGATGGAGCACGGCCAGCACCTCCGGCAGAATGGGCGACGGGGACTTGGTGGCCTTCCTTGTCCGATGCTTCTGCTCCCGGAAGGATATAGCCATTGCCTTTGGCGACAGCCTGTCGCACGTCCCCGCAGGTCAAGCGGAGGCACTCGACAGGGCGCCACCCCAGCGCGAAGCGCAACAGCCAGATGGCCAGGTCCCGCAGAGGCCGGCGCATCGCCCGCTGGTGAAGGCGGCTGAGAAGAGCAGGGGAAAGGGGGACTGGCGGGCCGCGACCTGGCTTCCGGCCGCCGAGCGTCCTTGAGCGGGTTGTAGGGCAAGACCCGGAGCGAGCCCACACCATACTCCAGCAAGTGTTTGAGGATGTCAAAGCGGTTGCTCCTAGAAACCTGGCCGAAAAGTGGCTATGTAGAGGAGGTGCGCCCTATACTTGGAGCAAACGAAGCGAGGGGGCTAAGCATGCTGGGAGTACGCTCTGACCAGCGAGGCCTTATGGAAGCGGACCATCTCTACCTGGATCATGTGGGTCGCAACTCCTTGTACGGCTTCCTGGCTTCTCTTCGAGGTCAGCTTTTCCGAGACGAGGAGTTTGCCA
>JBDRIA010000069.1:0-9553 GCA_043816345.1 Chloroflexota bacterium | reverse complement strand
ACCCACTTTCTCAGGGTAGCGTCGTCAAGGACTTCCTCATCGATACGTTCGTTGGTAAGGTCGATCCTCAGGATCTTGCCTGCGTATCCTGGTACTGCCATGTTCTACCTCCTCTTTCCGTCAAAGATTGGTACCGAGCCGATTGCACCCCGCAATGGGAACTCTAACAGGGTGCTGATAAAGGGGCCCTTCAGCAAACGGGGGGGCTTGAAAGGCCCGACGATGCCCATAATGGACTACCAGTCTGCCTACGCTAACACACATCATATCGGCACATTGATGTCGCCTTTCGTAGGGACGAGAATGCCATCGACCTCGGCCGAGAGTTTTTCATCACCCTGCTAAGGAGCACTGGCATGATTTCAGCGCGGCGTGCCAACCTCAATCACACCACAACGACCGCCCTCGGGTAGCCCGGGTAGGCCCTAACACTTCCCCACCCTCTTAGAGCCTACCTGAGCCGAGTACACGGAGGAGTTCAAAGATGTTTACTCTATCCTAATCCTGGCGATCTCCGTGTACTCGGCGGCTAGTTTCTAAACAGACTCTTGATGGTCCCCTTTTCCGTTAGCCAGTCCCCCAGAGGTCCTTGGCTATGTCATCGAGACCCAGGGCCCGCAGGGTTTCGGGCAAGGGCCGCCCGCTCTCCCGGTCCCAGGCCATCAGCTTATAGTAGTTGTCCAGCATCCCTTCCCACTCGGGTACAATGGTAATGCCCTTGGCGGGGCCGTCCACCGGGGCCGAGCTCCAGCGGGGAGAGGGCTGCTCCGTGGCAATGTCGACGCCGTGCCTCAGGTTGAAGGCGCGCATCACGTTGGCCGCCCTGAAGCCCACGTCCTGGGCCTCCCTGCTGGTGAAGTCCCACCCGGTCACGGCGTTGAGCATGTCTAATATGTCGCTAAAGGGCACCCGCATGGCCTGGGTGCATGTGCCCAGGGTATCGTCGAACTGCCGTTTCCCCTTTGCCAAGGCCGTGTGGGTGGATACCTCTTCGGGGGACATGACGTTCACCAGGGGGGGGATTTCGGGGATAGGGGGCCCCATGTGGCCCGACTCGTAGGTCCCGATGTCCGAGGTCGAGGTGTCGAACATCTCCCGCCACTGAGCGCGGTGATCGTGTCCCCTGGGAGAGTGCCCCTTCATGGTGTAGATGCCGCAGGCCAGGGCCGCCGGGCCCAGGGCCTCCGCCGCCCGCTTTGTGCCCTCGGCAAGGATGTTGGCAAAGCTCCCCTCCCGATTGGCAATCCGCCGCAGCAGCGATTTTATGGCCGCCGCGTTGCCCCATCTCATCTCCAGGCCGTCGGTGGCCTCCGTGGAAAGGGCCTCCTGCTCGTAGAGGTCGATGACCATGGACACCAGGAATCCCGCCTCGTTGCCCTCCAGTCCCAACCGTGTCGTCATATTGGACATGATGAGGGTTTCCGCGGGGTCGGTATTGCCCACCAGGGGCCCCCAGGCGGCGTACATCTCGTACTCGGGCTCATCCACCGTCTGCCCGGCGTAGGGGCCGTCGGTGAAAGTGGTCAGGTGGCAGTGATGGGAGCGGCAGGCCCAGCAGGGGTTCCCCTTGGAAGACCAGCGCCCTCGCGTGTACTCGTTGGTCATGAGGCGGGTCTCGGGGTAGAGATTGGTGGTGTAGTTCTTAATGGGGAGAGAGCCCCGAGCGACCCGCTCATCGCCCGACGCCAAGTCGCCCCCAGTGCCCCAGTCAAAAGACCGCCTCCCCGCGGGGGTGCTTGTCATATACTCCCAGAAGTTGTTGGAAAGGGTGGCGACCCGCGCTGGATCGTTCACCGGGAGGGAGCCGCTGCCCCGGGCTGCGCAGAAGGCCTTGAGCTTCTTGGAGCCCATGACGGCGCCGCTACCGTTGTGGCCGGCGGCGTGGTCCCTGTCCCCGAAGATGCCTGCAAACTTCACCAGGTTCTCACCAGCCGGGCCGATACTGAAGACGCTCATACGCTTCTCGCTGTAGCCCAAGTCCGCCTTTATGGCGTCTTCGGTCTCCCACGTGTCCTTTCCCATCAGGTGCTGTGCATCCCGAAGCTCAGCAACGCCATCGTGGAGGTACAGGTAGAGCCATCGCTTGGCCGCCCCCTGGAAGATCAGGGCATCGTACCCGGAGAACTTCATGAAGGCCCCCATAAAGCCATTGGCCTGGGTAGAGGTGGCGCCGTTGGTGAGACAGCCCTTGGTGCTGATGGAGAAGGTGCCCGAGCCTCCCGTCCTTGTCCCGCCCAAGGGGCCAGTGGCCATAATCAGTCGGTTCTCGGGGTCGTCCCACTGAACCGTAGGAGGCACCTCTTCATACAGGTACTTGGCCCCCAGGCCAACTCCCCCCACCCACTTCCTCAGGGTGGCTTCGTCAAGGACTTCCTCGTCCATACGTTCGTTGGTAAGGTCAATCCTCAGGATCTTGCCTGCGTATCCTGGTACTGCCATGTTCTACCTCCTCTTTCCGTCAAAGATTGGTACCGAGCCGATTACACTCCGCAATGGGAACTCTAAAGCTGACTTTTCCTATTTCAAACTGTGGGGACCCAAATAGACGGGGCATCAACGGTGCGCTAAACTATAGCATTGGCCTCCGATACTGTCAATCCTGGTCTGGTCACCATGTAACACTGCTCTGGAGATCGGATATGTCCATATGGCTCTTGGAATCACGCCTAGCATGTCTGGATCGACGGCACTGAGGTGGACCCATTAGTTGGACTGTGATAATCTTCCCTGGGCCACCTCGGCTCGGGTCTGACTCGCAGTTGGACAGGCGCAGTGGGAAAGATCTGGAACGAGCTCTAATTGAACCATCTTGTATCCGCCGTCTCGGTCTGCAAAGCAGGGCCCACTATGGCAATGTAATGCAAGTGCCCGCATTGTTCATGAAGAATATATCCCCAAACTCTTGGGCCAGTTGCGCCGATGCATGAAAGCCAGTGCAATGGGATACGCCCAGCCTCTGGATTCCCATCTTTCTGAGATCCGCTATGGTCTGCTCCACGCGCTCCTTCGAAGCCCGGAAGAGGTGGGTCCCGCCAATGGCGGCATATACCAGTTCTTTGCCGGTCAGATTTTGGGCGTGGCGCAGGGTGTTCACTATGCCCCGGTGACCACAGCCGAGGATGACAACCAGGCCAAAGTCTGCATCGATGACCAGGGCAAGGTCATCGGCCATTTTGTCTGGCTGGAGCACGCCACCCTCTTTGACGAAGAGGTTCTTGTCGATCTCCTCATAGCCTGAGGTCATCGGAATCTCCCCGGTGGTCATGACCCTGTCAGTGATGTAGGCGGGTTCCCTTGTCAAATGAAAGCGGGCGCCCAGGCTTTCTATCCCCTGGCGAGAGAAGGGTATCCCTGAGTACCGCTCCTCCTGCTGGTCACGCCGGGAATACTTGGCAGCCCACATGTCGGGGTGCGCGATTACCTCCACCTCGCCCCTTCTCCTCAGCACATCACGCAGCCCACCGGTGTGGTCATAGTGGCCGTGGCTAAGCATTATCCGGTCAACTGTAGAGAGGTCTATTCCCAGTAGCTGGGCATTGTGTACTGCCGAGAAGCTCGCCCCCGTGTCCACAAGAATCCTCATCCCCTCCACCTCCACCAGGATGCTGAGCCCCCACTCGGCGAGGAAGCCGCTATTTGCCGTGTTCTCACTCAGTGTAGTCAGCCTGATTTCCATAACCCGTCTCCCTCCTGTTACGAACGTTCTTTCGGCCTGCGCCGCAGTGTCTCCTCCAAGCTCAGCGGTGCAACCTCATGCCCTGGCGTCTCGTACGCTGAGAACACACCTCTCAACCGAGCGAATTCCTACCGGATGGTGGCGATTTCCCTCGGCGACAGGGGCGCTACATTGCAAGGGCGTAGTGGAGTGTTGATCTGCACTTCACTTTGCTTTTGCCGACATGGCCTGAAGGAAGGCTTCGGCAAAGCCACTTAATGTGTCTGAGTCGTAGCGCTCGATGTTCCCTTCGTCGCAGAGCCGAGCAAGCTCCGGGTCAATCGGGAGTTGCCCCAGTAGTGGTGCTCCGGCTGCTTTCGCCATCTCCTGCCCCTTGCTACTGCCGAAAAGCTCTATTCGCTTCCCAGTGTCGGGCAGGAGAAAGTAGCTCATATTCTCCACCACCCCTAAGACAGGGATGTTCATTTTCTGAGTCATTTGCACCGCTTTCCTCACCACCATCACCGCCAACTCCTGCGGACTGAAGACGATGACCACGCCTGATAGAGGAAGTGATTGCATCACTGTGAGGGGCGCATCTGCAGTACCCGGCGGCAGGTCTATCAGAAGGTAGTCGAGCCTGCCCCAGAGTACATCCTCCCAGAACTGTTTTATGGTGTTGGCGATCATGGGCCCCCGCCAGATAACCGCATCGTCCTCATGGGGCAAAAGGAGGTTAATAGACATGATTTCAATACCCGCACGAGAAACCACGGGCAGGATTGCAGTATCGCTTCCCATGGGTCGGGCGGTGATGCCGAACATCCTGGGGATGCTGGGGCCCGTGATGTCGGCATCGAGAATTCCTACCTCGTGGCCACGACGTGCCAGAGAAAGACCTATGAGCCCACTCACCAGGGACTTGCCAACCCCACCCTTCCCACTCATGACGGCGATCACATGTCTGATCTCGTTAAGGTCCTTGGGACTGGCCTCGACAAAATCTACTTCTACCTCTTTTACCCCAGGTAGCTTCTTGGTGACATCACGCACCTGGGCACTGATCCAAGCCTGGGACCCTGGATTCAGGGCCGCCGAGGCAAGGCTAATATTGACCTTCTGGTCAGATATAGAGACTTGGCGAACCAGGTTCAGCTTCATCAAGCTGCGCATGGCTCCAGGGACCAGCACCTGCTCAAGACTCTCTCTTATCTGCTGTTCATTGGGTATAGACTCTCCACTATGGATTGCTTCAGACAAATTCCTCGCCCCCTTTAGTGCAGCCTCTCCATCAGGTTGGGGAGCCTTCCTGCCAAGTAGAGTTGGGCTGCTTCATCGATAGTTTCCACATCGGTAACAAAGGGTTCGATATTGTAGCTCTTCATGCTCTCGTAGGCGCTCCAGCCCATGCCTCCGGCGAGAAGCACTTGGCAGTCGGCTATGGTCTCAGCCATGCTTCGGTGCCTCGCCTGCGAGCCTACGTCGTAACCATGGCGTTCCCCCGGTGCCTGAGGGTGCTCTGTGGCTGCGAAAGTATGATGGCCTGCTTTGGGGCGTGTTTCTCTGCCCACAATCTTTCCCTCTTCCAGCGTGAGCACCACGTAAAGGGACGCCCTGCCGAAGTGCTGGCTGATATTGACCCCATCGTCAGATATGGCAGCAATTTTCATGATCTCCTCCTTTCATCTGGGATTTCCCATTTGGGCCACCCCCGGCCCACCAGCAGGGCCCGAGTGGGATAGTTGCAATGTACAACGAGCCTTTGGTGCTTGTCCACCTTCTCTCACCCCGGTGCAAGACACGATTTCTGCCATAAACAACCCCGGGAAGCACGTCTCATCGCCATCTTAGCCCAGCGCGAAACTGCTGATCCCTTGTCACAAGGAACACTACCCCAGGGGCCCCCATCCCTCCACTTCACCGGCGCAGTCTTGCCTCAGCCAGGCGCCGGGCATAACCTGCCAATGCGTTCCAGCACCCCCTGGAACAGTGCTCGCGGCACGGCCACCTCGGCTACCGTCTCCTCGCCTTTCAGGGTTTCTGGAGCCACCTTGGCCTTGAATGCTGGGCTATGGCTTCTTGCGACTCTGTTTCATAAACCCGCTCCTCCATGTGGCTTCTGCAATTCTAGGAGCAGGATCCGATCTTATCTACCTGTCCAGTTTTGGGGTTTACCTCAAGACGAAGAGGCCGGACACGCTACCGTGGCCTTGTGCATCTGCAAGGAGGGGGCGACTCTTCGGCGAGACTTTTAGAGCAGCTCCTAGCTTAGCTCAGACAGGTCGACAATCCTGACATCCCGGCTCCCTGGAGTCAGGTCCAGGATGCCTACTGTGCCTGGCTTCATCTTCTGACTCGGCCAGGTGGCGCTCCCGGGGTTTATGAAAAGTATGCCGTCGTGCTCCTCTACCACGGTCTCATGGGAGAAACCGAAAACCACTATGTCCACGGGCCTGTCGAAGACCTGTTTTAGCGCATCGGGCAGGGAGGCGTTGGGGGGGAAACTCTTGTCGATAACCCCAGGGAGCACCTCCAGAGCCGACATGCCTGGAAGTGCAAGCTCGTGGACCATCCCAATGTTATGACCCTCCACCTCCACCACTCGCGTGTGCTCAGAAACCCTGGAATCACCAGCGAACTGGTTCACTGAGCCCAGTTCCACAGCCTTCACCGGCGCGATACCCTCCAGCCAGTCCAGACAGGAGGGGATGAAGATATCCCCAGCATGGAGAATGAGGTCAACTCCCTCAAAGGCTTGTTTTACCTTGGGCGAGAGCTCTGCCGATGGAACGTGGGTATCTGCGATGAGTCCGATCTTCATGCTAGGTGTCCTTTCTACCTTTAGTCAGGCCGGGTCTCCATTGTGTCTGCATCCGTAAGGATAAAGCAACCACGGACTAGAGCGATTGTAGTGGTACCCCGTAGCCCCGTCAACCGAGCGTGTTGATCGTTCATCTCCTTCTATATTCAGCAAGGGGGTGAGGAAAAAAAGTAGGAGCTCCACCACGAACACCGATGCGCTGTGATGAGCACATATATGATCACAATGCTCCGCAAGGGAGAGCAGGCCTGCTGGTTGACAGCATACTGGCCCGCGAGTATCTTGTACCTCATCGTAAAGGCTGGCTAACCGAAGCCTAGCTAGATTGAAGGCGATGCCTGGGGCAAGCCACCGGGAGCGGTCAGAGAGTTGCAGGGGCTTCTGTTGGATGACTAAGAGAGGGTGCTTATGCCAGTCCTCAGAGAGCAGTTGGATGCAGCTTTGAGTCCTCGGGTTGTGGCTGTCGTAGGAGCGAGGAAGGTAGATGACTACAGCTGGCTTCGGAATATGAGCGACTTCAAAGGCAAGCTCTACTCCGTGCAGATTGACCCCGATGACATCGCCGGGATAGAGGAGATGGGCATCCCCAACTACAAGAGCCTGGTGGAGATACCAGACCCGGTGGACTATGTGGTGGTGGCGGTTCCTCGCCGCGTGGTGCCCTTTGTTCTGAAGGACGCCATTGCCAAGGGGGTCAAGACTGTCCACATGTTTACCTCGGGTTTTGCCGAGTCTGGAAGCGACGAAGGTCTACAGTTGCAGCAGCAGATTACCCAGATGGCCCAGGAAGCGGGCGTTCTTGTGATAGGCCCCAACTGCATGGGTGTATTCAATCCACATGTCGGCATGCGTTTTGGGCCTACGCAGAGGGTGGATAAGATGGGGAAGGTTACCATCATCTCCCAGAGCGGCGCCCACGCCGGCGCGATGACCCAGGGACTCCAGGCCAGTGGCGTCGGTGTCAACAAGAGTATCAGCTTCGGCAACGCCATTATCCTGGATAGCCCCGATCTGCTTCAGTACTTTGCCCAGGACCCCAACACCAGCGTCATCTGTGCCTATATCGAGGGGCCGAAAGATGGGCAGCGATTCTTCAAGGCGTTGCGAGAAGTGGGGCCTCACAAGCCGGTGGTCCTGTGGAAGGGAGGTCAGACCGAAGCCGGGCGGAGAAGTGTCGCCTCCCACACGGGCTCCCTGGCTGGCTCAATGGAGGTATGGGACGCCGGGACGCGACAGGCTGGGGCCATTCGGGTCGATTCCCTGGAGGAAGCCATAGACGTGGCCAAGGTGCTGACCTACCTGACTCCCACCACCGGCGACCGTGTGGGAATCATCGGCGGCAGCGGCGGGCAGTCGGTGTCCATGAGTGATGACTTCTCCCGCGCCGGGCTGAGAGTACCGACTCTCACTGGGCCGACACTGGAGAGTCTGTCCGGCTTCTTCCAGCTCATTGGCGCCAGCTACTTCAACCCGGTGGACATAGGTGGAATCAACCGCGGCAACCTGGAGTCCATAATAAACTCACTGGCGGACGATCCTAACGTAGACATCCTGGCCCTCCTGAGAGGTGCGCAGATTAGGCGCAGAGGCCAGTTGGATTTGGCGGCGGAGCTGGAGCTTTACAGGCAGGCCAGGGATAGAGTGGGCAAGCCCATGTTGGCGATGTTCTGGACGCCCAACCCGTTCTCAGATAGTGCTACCCTGGAGGAGCTAGACAAGACCCTTCAGGGCCTGGGCATCCCTGCTTTCCCCACGCCGGCCCGTGCCGCGCGAGCGCTGAAGAAGATGGTGGACTACTACCGGTTCCGCCAGGACCTGGAGGAGGACGGCCAGGGGTAGGCGGTTGGTTGGCGGCGACCTTCGGTTCTTGATGGGTACGCATTACAGGTATCCCTAACGTTGGCTGTTAGTTACTATTCATGTCTTGGCTCAATTCGAGGAATTAATGACTCTTGAGAGACGGGACTGATATTGCCACATTGAGGAGTCCACGGATGGAGTATTCGCTTCACCATTTCGTTCCACAGTTCTACCTCAGCCGTTTTTCGGACGGTGATGGATTGCTTTGGGTGTATGACAAAGATAGTGATCGAGTTTTTGCGACAACTCCCAGAAATCTTGCCTCCGAAAGAGGGTTCTATGCCCTTCCGGATTCCTTTCCTGATCCGCTTCTGCTGGAGAAACAGTTTAGCGATTTGGAAGGGCAGGCTGCGTTAATTACTCAAGACTGGCTGGATCAATTGGCGTCGGGAGATTCCGTTGATATACCAGATATCAATCGAGAAATTATGTCACTGTACTTGGCCACCCAATTATTACGAACATCTGAGGCTCGCACGATGCTACTTCAGGGCCTTGCAAATCCGGGGGTCGCGTCTAGCGAGGACGAAACCCAGCGAGGGATGCACATCTTTGCGATGCTCTGGAATGATGATCTCGTGAGCGAGATTGCTACCTGGATTCACGCATGCACGTGGATGTTCTCAATGAACCCCTCTCCGAAATCGCTCTATACGTCTGACGACCCAGTGAAGGTTAGATCACGTACTAGGCATCTGACATGGGCCCAGACCTCCGAGACAGGGGCTTATTTAGGACACTCTGAAAAACCTCTCTACTGCGGCATCGCTATCTGAAGAAGATTCCGTAGGTGGTCAGGAAATGGTTAGGGAGTATCTTTCATGAGATGACGCACCTCTTGGAGGGCCATCCCCCTGTTCTTTTGGCCGCTTAACAGCATTTTAGCTGCGATCATGGTGCGCAACGGAGCTTGCCCTTCCCTGGAAGGGCTTGCGCCGCGCTTTGAACAGGTTTACAAGCATAAAGAGCGTATACAACTGGCCAGTATTCGTGCGAAGTCCTCGGTAGCGTGTTTTAGTATACCCCCACGGGCATTTGATGACCTGGAACGGATGCTCAACGATGGCGCGAATGGGGGAGAGTTTTCGGTTGCGTTGCTTCTGACTTCTGGAAAGCGGATGGTTTCTTCGTCCCTTGTCCAGGATGCCCCAGAAGATTCCGTCTTTCCTCGCCTGCCGTTTCTCATTGTCGCCTACATATCCTTTGTCCCCGAATTT
>JBDRIA010000068.1:0-16319 GCA_043816345.1 Chloroflexota bacterium | reverse complement strand
CGGCCTATGTACTCCGTGGCCCTGGGGTAGTGGTGGGCACGCTGCACGCCCAGGGCATCCATCTCCTGGAGGAACCGCTGGATGTACTGCTCCGCCAGCTCGCCGATACTGCGACCCTCCCTCTGCGCTACCTCGATAATGCGGTCCTCAATGTCTGTGAAGTTCTGGACCTGGCGGACGTGGTAGCCCTGGTACTCCAGATAGCGGCGAAGCACGTCGAAAAATACGTATGACAGTGCGTGGCCTATATGACTGGGGCCATACAGGTTGGGACCGCACACGTACATGGTGACCTCGTCCCCCCGGGGGGCGAACTCCCGCTTCTCTCTGGAGAGTGTGTCGTAAAGCCTCATGTGTTGTCCTCAATGGTGGCGATGGCCAGGGCCGCTATTCCCTCGCCGCGGCCGGTGAAACCCATGCCGTCGGAGGTCTTGCTTTTGATGTTCACCTGCCCTTGACTCAGGCCCAGGGATTCGGCAATTACTTCACGCATATTTTCGGAGAAGGGAGCCAGTCTGGGGCGCTCGGCGACTATTGTAGCATCGAGGTTTGCCACACGCCAGCCTTGCCGCTCCAGAAGCTCTGCGGCATATCGCAGGAACTGCAGGCTGGACGCGCCGCGATACCGGGGGTCCGAGGAAGGGAAGTAGGTGCCCATGTCTCCCAGGCCCGCGGCTCCCAGCAAGGCGTCAACCAGGGCGTGTACCAGGACATCACCATCGCTGTGCCCTGTCAGCCCTGCCTCGAAGTCAATCTGGACGCCGCCGAGCCACAGAGGTCGGCCCGCCTCCAGCCTGTGGGCGTCGTATCCTATCCCGGTGCGAACGGCCATGTTAAGCTCCAGTGCCAGAAGATTAGGTGATGTTCCCTTATAAACACGTAGCGATTTACCTAATCATAACTCCTCACTTTGTTATGATAGCCAAAGCCTAGGCTGGAATCAGATTCTTACGTCCATCCTCTTGGGGAAGAGAGAGCTTAACAAGGCGATATTTCCCTGGATGAATCTTCTCCCAGCACTCCATGTTATTGATCGTGCCATACACAATCCAGCCAGCCCCTTTCCCAGTTTTAACCAGCCCAGCCGCAATAAGGGCGTGTTTAGCCTCTTTGGGAATGAGTATACCATTGTTGCGCTCGGCCCATTCCCGAAGGGCTTTTTCCCGCTTCTTGGTGAGACTCAGCCCATGTTCGAGTAGCGGTTGCTCTGACAGAGTTGGGATGCCATGCTCCTTCATGTACAACGCTTGGGTAAGTTGGATAGATTCGATCTCCCTATCTAGAGCATCCAGTTCCGTCTTTAGCTCCTTGCGTTTGGTCTCCCGCACTTCAATCATCCTGCGGAATGTCTCGATTCCACTACTACCGTTCAATTTGACCTCCCTATATCGCTACGTGACACACCTTGTGTGCCTTGTGTGTATTGTGTGACTTGACTGTGACCTCCCCTCACATGTTAGCCTTAATTATAAGGGTCTGCGCCTGGTCGGATTCGAACCGACATCTGGCCCTCAGCAAAAAGACAGCTTTATCCATTAAGCTACAGGCGCCCCCTATGATAAGGACGGGCACGATGCACGGCGACCTCGCAGGAGTTGCCACTCTTGGTCGCAAATAGGTCGCTGCTCCGCTAGAGCCGTGCCCGTCCTTATCACACTATCACATTTTGCACATTGACACAACATGTGGACACAGATTCCAAGGAAAAGCCAGAAGGACACAACCGTGAGAAGAAGCTATCTCAAAGCCCTGGGCCTCTTGAGACGGCTTCTAGGGGCAGGCTCGACTCTTAAGAATAACCTCGGCTAAACGCAGGTCCCCCTGGGTGGTTACCTTGATGTTCTCTGAGGAACCTGGGAAGGTCTTCACCTTGTGTCCCAACCTCTCCACCAGGGCGGCGTCGTCGGTGACCCCATCCAGGTCTCCCTGGTACGCCTCCTGGAGCAGATCGTAGCGAAAGACCTGGGGCGTTTGCACAGCCCACAGGCCCTCTCGCTGTAGGGTCTCCAGAACCAGACCATCTCGTACCTTCTTCACGGTATCGTCCACGGCGACGGCGGGGATGGCTGCCCCCGTTGCAAGTGCTTGCTCCAGTCCCAATCTAATAATCTCCTGGGTAATGCAGGGCCTGGCACCATCGTGCACCATTATCCACTGGCAGGGGGAGAGGTGCTGCAAGCCCGCCTTCACCGAGTCCTGGCGCCGGAGGCCGCCAGGGCAGACCTGCTTCAGCTTCTTCCATCCTTCCTGGGCCGCCAGGGATCGCCCCTTCTCCAGGTTATGCTCTCCCAGGACCAGGACTATCTCACTCACCAGGGGGCACTCTTCAAAGACGGAGACCGTGTGGGCTATCATGGGCCTTCCCAGGAGGGGTTCAAAGACCTTGTCTCCTCTGACCATGCGCCGGCTTGCCCCCGCAGCAACAATGACTACTCCCACCCGGGCGTTGTCGCTGCCTTCGGGCGGGGGAGTCGCACTCGGAGCCACTGACTAGCCCTCCCGGGGCTGGGCGAAGATGATACGGCCCGCGGCGGTCTGGAGCACCCGTGTAATGGAAACGTCTAGGTGGGAGTTGATGTATCTCTTGCCATCCTCTACAACGACCATAGTGCCGTCATCCAGAAAGCCCACGCCCTGGCCAAACTCCTTGCCCTCCTGAATAACTCGCACCACCATCTCCTCACCTGGGAGCACCACCGGTTTCAGGGCATTGGCTAGCTCGTTGATATTGAGGACCCGAACTCCCTGAAGCTCGGCAACGCGGTTCAAATTGAAGTCTGTCGTGAGTATCTGAGCCTTTAGGCTCTTGGCGAGCATTACCAGCTTGCCATCCACCTCGGAGCCGTCCCGGATATCCACGTCCAGGATCTGAATCGGTACCTCTGCCTCTTTCCTCAGCTTGTTGAGCATCTCAAGGCCGCGACGTCCGCGGTTGCGTCTAAGGGCGTCGCTGGAGTCGGCAACGTGCCTTAGCTCGTCCAGGATGAACCTGGGGATTACCATGGTGCCATGCACAAAGCCCGTTTTGCTTATGTCGGCAATCCTCCCGTCGATAATGGCGCTGGTATCCATAAGCACCCGTCCATTGGTGTTGGTTCTACCGGTCGTGTCGCCGCGTCGAGAGTGCTCTGGCAATAGCTGTAACAGGTCACTTTCCCGGGAGACCATGACTGCAATGCCCAGGGAACCCAATAGAACGCTTAGTGCAACGGGTACTGCCACTCCAGGCCATCCCGGTAGCCTTGAAAAGGCAACCGAGAGCAGGGCTGCTACTGTGAGTCCAACGATCAAGCCCACGGTGCCGGATACCAACGCACTGAATCTAACATCCGAGAAGGCCCTACCTAGCCGGGTGATAGGGCGAAGGACCAGATAAGGAGTAAGAATCAGCCCTAAAGCCATGCACAGGAGCAATCCCCCCAGACCCCAAGGGATAAATCCAGAACCATCGATAGCGTTTCCTATCAGGGTTCCCGCCCCCCATCCACCTAGCCCAGCGAGTAAGGCCCCCGCAAGGCGAAACCACCACTGTATCCCCATGTATTTGTCTCCTTCCTCCTCCTCTTAACAGCCACCAGATGCCTTACAAAAACTTAAAGTGTACCGCAGTACACTTTCTTCGCTGCTAAGCACCTTTATCTTTGGCCCCATCAGAGGTTCACGGATCCAGTGAACCGTCTTCCGTGTCCAGCACTACCACATAGTACACCTACTACAACTTTTCAGATTAACATGGCAAGCTCGCGGTGTCAATTGAGCACTGTATTCTCCGTAAATAAAGCTGATTGCAACGATTGTTCCTGGATACTAAAACGGATACAATCAAACCTGCTGGATACGCTAGGGCCAGAGCAGATGCGACGATTCGCCTGAGGTGCAAAGGAGAAGGCAGTGGCATTTCCATTTCGTAGGCGTGGCCGGATTGCGGTGGTGGAGCTTTTCGGCACCATCGGAGGGGCCGTACGGAGCGCCGTTTACGGGCGTATTTTCGATGATATAAGGCGCAGCCGGGCCATCAAGGCCGTGGTGGTGGACATAGACTCTCCCGGAGGCTCGGCCATCGCCTCGGAGTACCTGCATCATAGCCTGTCCCGGGTAGCCGAGAGCAAGCCCGTGGTGGCCTTCATAGGAGGCATGGGAGCCTCCGGGGGCTACATGCTGAGTTGTGCTGCTCAGAGGGTAGTGGCCCTGCCCGGGTCCCTGATAGGCTCCATCGGCGTCATATCCATGCGGCCCGTACTTCAGGAGCTATTGGGACGAATGGGCATCTCCTTCTCAGTCAGCAAGAGCGCTCCACTAAAGGATATGGGGGCCTTCTATCGCCAGCCCACTCCTGAGGAAGAGACCCGGATGCAAGCGTTGGTGGACGAGCTGTATGCCTCCTTTGTGGCCAAGGTAGCCGTGGCAAGGCACATGACGGGGGAGCAGGCTAGAACCCACGCAACTGGGGAGGTGTTCACGGGCCGCAGGGCCCTGGAACTGGGGCTGGTAGACGAGCTGGGAGACCTGGATAGGGCCCTTGAGGTTGCCGCCGGGCTGGGAAATGTCCCCGTCCCCAAACGACCGTCTTACATTCGCCCACGCCGCCCCTTGAGGGCAAGGCTACTGGGAGGCTTTGGCGCTTCCCTGGTGGAGACGCTGGTGGAGGAGACGGAGAGGCGATGGATGGACAGGGTGTTTTACCTGCCCCCGGGTTGGGGGCTGTAACGGACAACTGAGAGAATGTCCCGCTCATGGTGAGCTTGTCGAACCATCCGCTCATGTCGGTGCCGCTACGCTCGGAACCTCGACGCCGAGGTCTTCCAAAACAACGAAATGCCATGGAAACTCAGTCACCGAACGAGGTCCAATGGAGCCCCCCCACCCCGATGCCCTGCGCGACAGCATCGCCGTGTGCTGACCTAGCGCCCACTTCTCCCACGCTCGGTTTGGGACGACAAGTGTTGTGACGCTGGGATCAAGTTCGAGTTCATCGGTACGGATTCTCCACTCCCGTTCCCACGTGAAGTCGACCGAACTCGGTTCGTACCTGACATGGCGGAACCTTTGAGTCTCGTGGAGCAAAGAGTATTCGGCATCGGGCTGGTAGATGACCGGCCGCCCGCCGCGCTTGAAAAGCCACTCCTTTTCCACCATGACTCCGAATGGTTTATACCGCATTCCACTGGCCGCAGGATTCGCGAGGATCTGCGTGAGCTTGCTCAACGGGGCTTCGCTGAAGCAGACACATCGGTAACCTCCCTTGATGCACTCCGTGCCCCCACGAATCTTGCGCTCCTTTACGATCGACAGGAATGCCTCGGCGGCGACCTTTTCAGGTTCCCCTCGCGTAAGGTGGATCAATCTGCTACTGACGTCGTCGCGGATCATTCTATCGTCCTTGCCGTCCATAAATCTGCGTTACCCCTAAGACAGTGCCACCTGAATTGGCACACCCTTTAGAGAGCCAACGCCTAATATAGAGAATCCCAGCACGTTTCCTTGCATGTCCACCTTCTCCATTACCCGGTCATCGTCCGTCTCCCGGAAGTACCCATCCCGCTGCTCAAAGATGACCTCCAAGTAATCACCCTCGGGGTCATACCACACTTTTACCTGTTTCTCTCCCATAGCACCCTCCCTCGTTTCACCACATCTGTCAGATAAGCGGTGATAATAAAGGCATCTTCTTCTGCCGTTCCGACAGATGCTACCCCTCCTCCTCACTCTCCGGCAGCCGCGGCAACGGTTGCTCCTGAAACCCCTCAAGCTGCAAGGTAGTATCCAGGCGACGCTTGTACCGCTCCACGTGGTCGTTGCCAACCCGGTAGGCTTCCGATGCCTGCGCTATGCGCCTGCCTATCTCCTCGTACCTGCTGTGGAAGAAGTCAAAGGACTTTTGTAGCTCTGCCAGACCCTGCTGGAGCTTCTTGGCGCTGCTGATAATCTCGACGTTGCGTATGGACAGGACAACCACCTGCAGGAACGCGTAAAAGGTGTTGGGGCTGACCGGGAAGACATGGTGGTCTTGCGCGTACTCCTGTATCCTGGAGGGGTCACCCAGATGGTTCTTCTCCGCTATGGTCTCGTAGTAGATGGCCTCAGACGGGATAAACATGAGGGCGAACTCTGTGGTGCCGCTCTCCGGCTTTATGTACTTGGTCTGGATGCTGGCAATCTGCCTCCTGACCGCCTCTTCAAAGGCACTCCAGTGGTTTGCCTTCTCCTCCAGGGATTCGGCGTCCATGTACCGCATGTAGTCGTCTCTGGGAAACTTCGCATCGATGGGGACTACCACGTCCTTGAACTTCACCACGCAGTCGACCTTCTCGCCACCGCTAATGGAGTATTGGCGCTCCCAAATCCCCACTGGAAGAACCCTGGCCAGCATCTCCTCCAGAATAACCTCTCCGTAGGTTCCCCGCAGCTTGGGGGCCTGCAGCAGGTCTTTCAGGGACTGGCCCAGGCGCTGCGCCTCCTCTTGCTGCTGGACAAGCCTCTGCAACGTCTGCCCGATATCGTTAATCTGCCCCAGGGTCTTGATGGCGTGGTCAGAGACAGCCCCCCTTGCGCCTTCGACGCTTTCCCTTGTGGTGTTGAGGGCCTGATAGATGCTGGCCTGGAAGTTCAGGAACTCCTCCCTGAGCGACGCTTGAATACCCGGCGACACCTCGGCCGGGCGTCCCCTTGTGCGTAGGATGAGAACCAGAACCAGGACTATGAGAAGCGCCAGGCCGCCAAGGAGAAGGGGTTCCATTTTTCAACAACCTCCCACTATCAAGGCCTGGGGCTATTGTAACACTAGGGCAGACGGTGGGGTGTCATTCTGAGTCCTTCAGCAGAAGGACTCAGAATCCAAAGCGTTGAACCATTCGGCGGTCAGGTCTTTTCCTACACGAGAGTCATGTTCTTCGCGACTGTGGTAGAAATTCGCCTGCCTCTTGATGCACGACAGAAGCCCACCTGTCCTTGTAGGGGCGGGTTTCAAACCCGCCCCTACATCTCATGGGTCAAGGCACTGTGAACACTACAGATGGCCTTTCGATGCAGCAGCCACCACGGGTGCCTACAATGTGCCTTGGATTCTTCGTCGCTGCGCTCCTCAGAATGACAGCATGACAGCGGTATTTGCCGCTCATGGTGAGCTTGTCGAACCATGAGCTATCAAGATTCCCTACGGTGGTTGAATACGGCGCCATTGCATGTCCAGGACTCTCAGGAGGACAAAAGCATTTGTGTAAGCGACCACCCGTAGGAGTACTTTCATCTGTTCACTAGGAATTTCGTCGGCCAAAGCGGCGTAAATGGCATCTACTGAGTTGCGTACGACCTGAGTCAAATTAGGGTTAGTTTGGGCCAATCCGCTTAACTCCTCATCAATGCGCTCCAGTGCTTCTCCAGCGTCAACTTCATCCCCTAGGAGCAGAGCTATTAGCCCCGCTTCATCTTGCAAGATGAAGTCCCTTATTTCATCGTCAATCTGCGGCAACGCTCGGTACGTCCCGCCCTGCTCATCTTCTGTCATGACCCCATCTCCCACTCGCGGATGTCCACGAAGTGGCCGGCGATGGCGGCCGCGGCGGCCATCTGGGGGCTGACCAGGTGAGTGCGGCCTCCGGGGCCCTGGCGGCCCTTAAAGTTGCGGTTGGAGGTGGAAGCGCTCCGCGCGCCCGGCTTCAAACCGTCGGGGTTCATGGCCAGGCACATAGAGCAGCCCGCCTCTCGCCATTCCAGGCCCGCTTCTTTGAAAACAAGGTCAAGACCTTCGGCCTCGGCCTGCTTCTTTATGGTGGCGGAACCTGGCACAACGATGGCGGAAACCCGGTCACTTACCTTGTGGCCTTTGACCACGGCCGCGGCGGCCCGCAGGTCTTCTATGCGGGAGTTGGTGCAGGAGCCGATAAACACGTTGTCTATCTGTACTTCCTGTATGGGCGTATTGGGATCCAGCCCCATGTACTCCAGGGCTCGCTCGGCGGCGGCGCGCTCGATGGGAGTGGCAAAAGAAGCAGGGTCGGGGACGCGCCCCGTCACGGACACCACCATGCCGGGGTTGGTGCCCCAGGTTACCAAGGGAGAAAGGGCAGTGGCGTCTATCTCCACCACCCGATCAAAGGTGGCACCGGGATCGGTGGGAAGGGTCTTCCAACGCTCCACCGCGGCCTCGAACTCGTCCCCCTTGGGAGCTTGGCTGCGGCCCCTCATGTACTCAAAAGTGGTCTCGTCCGGGGCAATCATGCCGGCACGCCCCCCGGCTTCGATGGACATGTTGCACACCGTCATGCGTCCTGCCATGGAGAGGGAGCGTATGGCCTCGCCGGTGTATTCTACGGCGTATCCGGTGGCGCCATCTACGCCTATCTGGCCGATGATGCCAAGGATGAGGTCTTTGGCTGTGACCCCCGCGGGCAGTGGGCCGTTGACCCGTATCTCCATGGTCTTTGGCTTGACCTGACGCAGGCACTGAGTAGCCAGGACGTGCTCGACCTCCGAGGTTCCGATGCCCATTGCAAAGGCGCCAAAGGCGCCGTGGGTGGCCGTATGACTGTCTCCACAAACGATGGTCTTGCCAGGTTGGGTGAACCCGTGCTCCGGGCCGACCACATGGCAAATACCGTTCAAGGGATGGTTCATATCGAAGAATGGAAGGCCGAACTCAGTGGCGTTGCGGGTAACCGCCTCTATCTGCTTCTTGGCAATCTCGTCAGCGATGGGCAGGTGGCGGTCTTTGGTGGGAGTAACGTGGTCTACGGTGACGAGGGTGAGGTCAGGGCGGCGTACGCGGCGGCCCGCCATGCGCAGGCCATCGAAGGCCTGGGCAGAGGTGATCTCGTGCACCAGATGCAGGTCTACATAGAGGATGAACGGCTGGCCGGCCTCCTCGTGGACGACGTGGGAGTCCCAAATCTTTTCGAACATGGTCTTGGGCATGTGGTTACTCCTTTTCGTAGGCCCTGTGGGCACTCATTACAAGATGATGCCGCTAATGGCTCTTCTCCTGTTTATTTTGCTTGCACTCTCACTATGTGGCTACTTGGAGGAAGCGTTCGAATGGGACTCAGGCGCTCCCTCGATAGACATCAGCTTGTTCAGGGCGTTGACGTAAGCCTTGGCGCTGGCCACGATGATGTCGGTGGAGGAGCCGCGCCCGGTGTACACCTTGCCATCCTTTTCAATACGAATGGTCACATCTCCAAGGGCGTCGGTACCCTCGGTAATGGAGCCTATGGTGAACTCCTTGAGGGTGTTGGGCACCTGGAGGATTCGGTTGATGGCCAAGTACACGGCATCCACAGGGCCGGTGCCGGTAGCGGCGTCGGTGAAGGTGCGGCCTTGGGGGTCGATGAGGCGCACCGTGGCTGTGGGTATCTCGTGGTCGCCACAGGAGACCTGGACGTGGTCCAGCCTGTACAGCTCCACCTCAGACCGGCGGCGATCGCTCATGAGAGCCTCCAGGTCCCGGTCGGTGACCTCTCTCTTCCTGTCTGCCAGCTCTTTGAAGTCCTCAAAGGCCCGGTCTAGCTCCTCCTGGGTGAGATGGAATCCCAGCTCATCAAGCCTGGCCCTGAGGCCGGCGCGCCCGCTTAGCTTCCCCAGGATCAGGGGGCTGTCGGGAATCCCAATGGATCGGGGGTCCATGATCTCGTAGGTGGTGCGCTCCTTGATGACGCCATCCTGGTGAATGCCGGAGGCGTGGCGGAAGGCGTTCTGGCCCACAATGGCCTTGTTTGGCTGGACCGAGAAGCCGGTGATATCGCTTACCAGCCGGCTGGTGCGGTAGATCTGGGTGGTATCCACGCCCACGGTGATTCCGAAGAAGTCGCCCCGGGTGGCTAACCCCATGATGACCTCCTCCAGGGAGGCATTGCCGGCCCTTTCGCCTATGCCGTTGATGCACCCCTCCACCTGCCTGGCCCCCACCTTGACGGCGGCGAGGCTGTTGGACACCGCGAGGCCAAGGTCGTTGTGGCAGTGAACGGAGATCACGGCCTTGCCGATATTGGGCACGTTCTCCTGAATGCCGACGAGCAGCCTGGCGAACTCCTCGGGGATGGCGTAGCCGACGGTATCGGGGATGTTCACCGTGGTGGCCCCTGCATTGATGGTGGCCTCCAGCAGGGTATAGAGGTACTCCGGCTCGGTGCGGGTGGCATCCATGGGGGAGAACTCCACGTCCTGGTAGTATCTCTTGGCCCGCTCCACCGCTGCCACAGCCATATACATTATCTCCTCCCGGTTCTTTCGGAGCTGGTGCATGAGGTGGATGTCCGAGGTAGAGAGGAAGACGTGGATGCGAGGATGCCTAGCGTCTTTCAGGGCTTCGGCGGCGCGGTCTACGGCCTCCAGGTTGGCATGGGCCAGGGAAGCGATTATTGGGGTCTTGATTTCCCTGGCGATAGTCTGGACCGCTTTGAAGTCCCCGGGAGAGCTGGCGGCGAACCCCGCCTCGATGACGTCTACCCGCAGCCGCTCAAGCTGCCGGGCGATCTCCAGCTTCTCCTCCAGGGTCATGGCTGCGCCGGCAGCCTGCTCGCCGTCACGCAGCGTGGTGTCGAATATGATTACCCTGTTTTCAGGCATCTTGGAATCTCCTTTGTCTCTTCCCAGAATGGCGGGAGTTCAGTTGCCGACTCTGGGGAACCTTTGCACATTTAACCCTATGATTGGCACACCATTGGCTTTCATAGGGAAAGGATGGGGGGTATCTGGGAGAGACTAAAGGGCAACGCAGTCCGCCGAAACGACCCTTGCCGTGAGCCGTTCCTGGTGGCGGACTACGTTTGGTACCTCTAAAGAGAGTGTTCTCTTGTACATAACTGGTGCTATTGTAGCAAACTACCCCTCTTTCAGGAAGCCCATCATCTCCCGGAGGGTTCTGCCCACCTGCTCTATGGGGTGGTCCGCGTCCTGCTGGCGGAGGACGTTGAACCTGGGTCTGCCCTCGTCGTTCTCGGCGATCCACTCTCGGGCAAAGGAGCCGTCTTGTATCTCCTCCAGGATGCGCTTCATGTTCTGCTTTACGTGATCGTCAATGATTCGGGGGCCGCGGCTGTAGTCTCCGTACTCGGCGGTGTCACTGATGGAGTAGCGCATGTAGCCCAGGCCTCCCTGATAGATGAGGTCTACAATGAGCTTGAGCTCGTGCATGCATTCGAAGTAGGCTGACTCGGGTTGATACCCGGCCTCCACCAGCGTCTCAAAGCCTGCTTTGATGAGGGCGGTGACGCCGCCGCAGAGCACCGTCTGCTCTCCAAAGAGGTCGGTTTCCGTCTCCTCTTTGAAGGTGGTCTCCAAGACGCCGGCGCGGGTGCAGCCGATACCTTTGGCATAGGCCAGGCCCATCTCTTTCGCCCTACCGGAGGCGTCCTGGTGTATCGCCAGAAGGCCGGGAACTCCCGAGCCCTGGGTGAAGATCTCCCTCATGCGGTGGCCCGGAGCCTTGGGCGCGACCATAGACACGTCTACCTGGGGTGGCGGGACTATCTGCTGGTAGTGGATGTTGAAGCCGTGGGCGAACATGAGGGTCTTGCCCTCAGCCAGGTGGGGCTGGATGGACTCGCGGTAGACCTGGGACTGAGCGTGGTCCGGCACCAGCATCATCATCATGTCCGCCTGCTGGGCTACTTCGGCGGCGGAGGTCACCTGGAATCCGGCGCTATTCACCTGTTCCCAGTTGGGGGTGCCCGGGACCTCGGCGACGATGACGTTCTGCCCGTTGTCCCGCAGGTTCTGGGCGTGGGCGTGGCCCTGGCTTCCGTACCCAATTATCCCAATGGTCTTGTCCTTCAGCAGAGAGAGGTCCGCGTCATTTTCGTAGTAGATAATGGCCATCTTGTGTTGGCTCCTCCTATTTAGCTTTACGAAAGGAAATACAGTGTACACCCGTCACGATGAGACTGTCTAACCATTATTGACTTCACTCGAAGCGATTCCTGTGGCTGTCCCTTCCTACTTAGTCGCGGGCAGCATCACCGAGCTCAAATGAGTCTCCCCGGCGAGTACCAGCTATGTTGATCGTGAAGGAAGCAATTGGGTGAAATTCAGGTGCCTCGGTATAAATCATCCCATCCTCAAACCGATGGTGGACAATTCCTGGGAACAGCCATCTGTCCACTAGGTGAGTAGCAACCGGATTGTGAAACATCTCCAGTCCTTGGCCCCACCACTCTTGATAACGAGGATCGCCGACTTCATAAGCAAAGACTGCAGGAGTCGATGCGTTCGGATCGGGGTTGTAGCAAGTTCCCTGCCGGATTAATCGAATCCGTGGATTTCGATGTCTCCCCATCTGGCCCATCCTGTTGAATTTGCTAATTGTGCCGCTGTTGCTAAACAGCACAGCACTAACATGCTTCGCCTCCGGCAATGAAAAAAAGCCCGAAGGAATGGTCTTGCCCGCATACACATGTGAGTCGACCTTCCGTGGCACTATTATAAGCCTCCCATCGGGATCCCAAAGATGCTCGTGGTGATATCCATAAAGATACGTCCCTAGAGCTACGGACGAGTAGTGGAGCGACTCACGATCATGAAATGTTTCAATCGCAAATATGATAGGCCTTTCGGTCATGTTATCTAGCTCCCAGTAGTGCTTTTTGAGCTTAGAATACAGAGCGCTCCCGAGTTTGATTGGAACAAAGTCTTTTTCCTTTTCAACGAATGAGGCATCAAGCACAGGCACCTTGTAGTCAAACGGGGGAGTGTGAAGGATAACCGAGGGATAACCGTTGTCCCGTTCACTAAGTTGCAAGTTCTGAGTCGGGTTGGCTGTTACCGCTTCGATGCCCAAAGTTATGCCCCCTTTTGAGACTACGAAGTCAGGTCTTACAGATGGCAGAAGAGAGAATTCTGCGTCAACAAGATATGCGTGCAGGTATAGTTCCCAGATTCGTGAATCAAATCCAGTGGTCTGAAACTGTTCAATGAAATTCCCATCCAAATCAACATAGGAATCGTATACTTCCCTTATCATTCCACGTGCAGGCGAGTAAGCTTCGTGCTCTGCGACCACCTTATACAATGAATTTCGTCTATGAGTAGGCACTATGGGCTTGAAAGGATCACGTCCATTGATGCTACGCACCAAATCAGCAATAGCTTTGCTTGTACTGACACCCGTTTGCTCGATTTCACGTGACACACGGTCAATCTCCGATAGCAGCATAATCCGCGCTGTTTCTATGGTCTCAAAACTCGAGTCAACTTCTACACACCTGAACTTTGAGTCCGGGCCACGGCGCATGACCACATAAGCCCAATCATCGTCAATTTTGTCGCGGAACAAAACGCCAAGCGTATTCTCGGTGTCGTCTGCATACCACTCGTGCTCTTCGACGAGGAAGTGGTATGCGGGGGGTCGTTCCAATTGACCGAACGCCTGGAATTGAAACCTCGTTAGACTCTTCATTCTGGCACTGTCCACGTCTCAAAGCTTGCACCTAGAATGTGCCTAGGCTAAGTGACGTTTTTCTAAGAATGTTATTCAGAGCCACGATAGATACCTACGAAGAGTCCCAATCAGGGCATAAGGACTCTTCGCTCTACTCAAAGGGGCCAAGGCCTTGCCCTCAACCCGCAAACCTAACCCGCGCCGCTGGCCCTTCCGTTGCCTCGCGCTGGGCGGTGGCCGCTGTCCAGGGCCAGTGACTTGGACATGCCCCGGATCAGGCCCACGCGGCCAGTTCGCATGACCTCCCTAACCCCGAAGGGCTTGAGGATGCGGAGCAGGGAGTCCACCTTGTCCTCGTCTCCCGTCACTTCGATGATCACCGAGTCCGGGGAGACATCCACCACATTGGAGCGGAATATCTCCACAAGCTGGAGGACCTCAGGGCGGGTGGAGGGAGTGGTACGCACCTTGATGAGGGCCAGCTCCCGGATGACCACGTCCTCCTTGGAGATGTCGGAGACCTTCACCACGTCTATGAGCTTGTAAAGCTGCTTGGTTACCTGGTCCACGGTGCCATCGTCCCCGTCCACAACGAAGGTCATGCGGGAGAAGCCCTGGGTCTCGCTATGCCCCACGGCCAGGCTTGAGATGTTGAATCCCCGGCGACGGAACATGCTAGCCACCCGGTTGAGGACTCCGGGTTTGTCCTGAACCAGGGCCACAATGGTGTGCTCTTCTGTAGCTATGGTCTCGCCTCCTTTGCCACGGGTTCCTCCATGAGCTCGGCGGTGGTCTGCCCCGGAGGGATCATGGGGTACACATTCTCCTCTTCCCTCACCATGAAGTCCACCAGGACAGGGCCCGGATGGGCCATGGCCTCCCGAATGGCGTCCATGGACTGGCTCCGTTCGGTGACTCGTATGCCCATCATGCCAAAGGCCTCGGCCAGCTTCACGAAGTCGGGGTTTCTGCCCCAATAGGTGGCGAAGTAGTCTTTGTTGTAGAAGATGTCCTGCCACTGGCGTACCATCCCCAGAAACCCGTTGTTGAAGAGGGCGAACTTCACGGGGATGTTGTTCTCCACTATCGTGGCCAGCTCGGACATGGTCATCTGGAAGCCACCGTCTCCCGCCAGGGACCAGACCACCCTGTCGGGTCTACCCAGCTGAGCCCCCATAGCTGCGGGCACTTCGTATCCCATGGAACCAAGTCCCCCAGAGGTGATGAAGGAGTTGGCCTCTTTGAATGCGTAGTGCTGGGCGGCCCACATCTGGTGCTGCCCCACTCCGGTAACGATTATGGCCCTGCCGTCGGTGGCCTCGCAAATGTCCCGTATGACCTGTTGTGGCAGCATCTTTTCCGTCTCCCGGATGCGAAGGGAGGGATGCTCGCACTTGAGGTTTTCAATGCGCTGGAGCCATTCGGGGTGAGTCGCCGGCTGCACAGACTGGTTCATCTGTCGCAAGACTCTGGCCAGGTCTCCGACAATGGGCACGTCAGCCCTGACGTTCTTGTCAATCTCTGCGGGGTCGATGTCCACATGGATGACCTTGGCATTGAGGGCAAAGCCTCTGACGTTGCTGGTAATCCGGTCGTCGAAGCGCATGCCCAGGCCAATAACCAGGTCCGCCTCGTCGATGGCCAGGCTTGCGTAGGCCACGCCGTGCATTCCAGGCATACCTACAAAGAGAACGTGGTCATCTGGGAAGGAGCTGCGACCCAAGAGTGTCGTGAGAACGGGAATCTGGGCTTTCTCTGCCAGCTCCTTCAGCTCTGCAAAGGCCCGAGAGATGATGACACCGTGGCCCGCCAGGATGAGGGGCTTCTTGGACTCGTTGATTAGCTGGGCCGCCTTCTTTACCTGGGATGGATGGCCTTCCAGGACTGGCTTGTAGCCGGGCAGGTCTGCGGTCTCGGGGTAGATGAATTCCGCCTCCTCGGTGAAGACATCCTTGGGGATATCCACCAGCACAGGCCCTGGCCTGCCGGTGTTGGCAATGTAGAAGGCCTCCTTGATGGCAGGGGCGATGTCCGCCGCCCTCATCACCAGATAGTTGTGTTTGGTGATGGGGAGGGTTATGCCGGTCACGTCGATTTCCTGGAAGGAGTCTTTACCGATGGCTTCCCTGGCTACCTGGCCGGTGATGGCTACTACGGGCACCGAGTCCATCTGAGCGACGGCTATACCGGTGACCAGGTTGGTGGCCCCCGGCCCAGAGGTGGCCATGCAGACGCCTACCTTGCCCGTGGCCCGAGCGTAGCCATCGGCAGCCATGGCCGCGCCCTCCTCGTGGCGCGTCAGGATGTGCCTGAGTTGGGGATAGGTGAACAGGGTCTGGTAGAGGGGCAAGATGGCCCCACCAGGTATTCCAAATACTATCTCCACGCCCTCCTGCAGCAGGCTTTCGCAGACTATCTGTCCCCCCGTCAGCTTCATGTCCCGGCTCCTTCATATGAGGCTATTGCCCCAAAAAATAACTCCCGCCCCAAAGGGACGGGAGTGTTTTCCCGCGGTACCACCCTTTTTCCCCGATAGAATCGGGGCTCTCTTTCGGGGCACCATCATGCCCTTGCCCTTGATAACGGGAGGCTATCCCGGCCAGTTCTACTTGCCCCGACAGGTCGGGGTTTTCTTCTGGCGGCTCGGGAGCTACTTTCGGAGGGCCCTTCCACGTCTGCTTCCACCGTACCAGACTCGCTGGATGGAGAAGTCCCTCTTACTCCTCTCCGTCCTCGCCTTTGATCCCTTCCACATTCAGTGGTAAAGGAATGCCCACGTTAGCATACCCCAAAATGGTTGTCAAGGGCACGATGTATTATCCGTAAATATCCGACAGTCAGGCTCCTTTCGTGAGGGGTGTGTGTAGTCCAAGGCCGAGGTGAGGCCGGTGGTAATGATACCGCTCCAAGAACATTTCTGCAGCCTCCTGGCAGGAAGGCAGGTCCGCAG
>JBDRIA010000067.1:0-4870 GCA_043816345.1 Chloroflexota bacterium | reverse complement strand
AGGTTGAACCGTTCCGTGGATTCTGGCTCGCCCACTACCTTTGTGAGCTTCTGGTAGATCTCCCCCCCCCTGTGGGGATAGTCATCGTAAGGAGGTCCTCTGGGCTACGACGCACAGTACCCTTGCGTTTCTTGCTCATGTGTGCTCACCTCCTTCCTGGCCTAGCTCATTCAGCGGCAGGAGGCCAACCCCGCCAGACCCGGACGGCTAGGCCCCGCGGAGACCTGTGCTTCTCTTCCTCAGCGGCCCGACGTTCGATCGGTACTGAGTACCTGGCACACTCTTGTCCCGTCCGGGTTTCGCCAGAGGAGGCCCCGCCTTCGGCGGGCTCCTCCCAAGACGCCAAAAGTAAAAGGCCTTGCTAGGGCCTCCGCAGCTCTTCTAAGTGCCGTGGACAGTAGCCTTTCCCGGCAGTGAACGGAAGCTTGGCGCTTCTCTTCACCGCCTTCTGTTGGCACCGCTTCCCGCTGGGGACTCTGTAGTTACATCACCCTTTCATGGTTCCCCCCTTTCCGACGCCAAAAAAGCAAGAGACGCCAAGAGCACCCCGTCTCCGGGATGCTCTTGGCGTCTCTGCCCTTATCCTTGGGCTTATATCATCCGCTTCTGTTTCTTCCAGTCCCTAACTGCCAGGTTGCAGTAGTGGTGTACCACCTTCCACCTCTTCCCCAGCTTCAGCTTCACTACGTTGTGGGGGAGGCGGACGAAGAGTCTAACGTAGGTGCCAGCTATTCGTGCCTGCGCCACCGGCTGCCCTACCAGAGCATCGTAGCCCACGCCTTCCAGGTAGTAGTCAGGCCTGTCTAGCAGGAACTTCTCTCTGGCTACACTGTCGAAGCGGGAGCGGGGCTTCCCCCACGGCTCGTTAGTCCAGTGGAGGCGGCGTCGCTCCTGCTGCCAGGCTTCGGCGTCCTCTTCACGGTCAGAGGCTTGCCAGTCGTCAATCAGCCCTTCGATGTAGACTTCGTAGTGGTGCTCCACGAAGGGACAGGGCCGGTGGCCGTGGACGCAGAACCCGCCCGACTGCTGGAAGAGGGCTACCAGGTGGCGCTGCCTCTCAGGCGTTGTCCACTTGGGTAGCATTGTCCTCTCCTTGTGGGATCCCCTGGACGGGATGGAGCGAAGCCCTATGCTCCCCGTGGTGTTAGGCGGCGACGGCCTCAGGCTCCGGCTGGGCTTCGACGATGGCCTCAGCCTGGGCTATGGCGTCGGCATCGGCCTTGCGGAGTAGGGCCAGGGCCTCTTCGATGGCGTCGGCCTGGGCCCGGTGGATGGGGATGGCGGCCTTCTGGGCGGCCTCAACCTGAGCACGGTATTCGTCCTTGAGCTCGGTCAGGGTCTTCCCAGTGTACGCCTGGAGGGTGGCGACGAAGTTCTCCCGTACCATCGTGATATGGGAGTTCAGCATGGGTGCCACCTTCAAAGACGGACGCCCGCTCTGGGTGAACTTGACGCTACCGTCCTTCGCCTTGACTAGGCGCAGAGGCGCCCCCAAGTCTTCGGACGGGATGGTGGTTTCACCCATGACGTTTGTGGCGGTGAAGAAGGGCACCCAGGTTCCTTCCAGGTCAATGGACCATACCCGGCGGCTAGGGGCCTTCTGCCCGTTGGGTTGTAGCAGAGCCTTGATGTAGGTTGGTGTTTTCATGCTTCCCTCTCCTTTGTTGGTTTGGGGAGCATGGGGCTCCGCTCCGTCCCGTCCAGGGGTTGGTTTGTTAGCTCTGTTTTCTGGTACTCCAGGTTGCCTAACTTCCCGCCGGTAAGGATGTTTACCATCCTACCCTTCTCCGGCGTAGCGGACTCTACCGCTAACCAGGAGCACTATGTAAACCGTTGTCCAGCATAGGCTAGGTACACTGGCAGTGACGGCTTGCCAGCTACATTACGCCCATCCGTACCGCCTAGTCCCCTTTATCCTCTTCCCTGTGGCTAGCAGGTACTCAGGGAGGGGACGGAACTATTCCACCCTAGCAGGGTTCCACCCTGGACTAGGGGTTCCGGCTTTCCACCATCTACAGCAGTACGGCGGAGTCACCTTGACTCCCAGGGATGCCACTCCCAGGGAGTCAACGCCTATGCGGTTTGTAAGGTTCGTTGCTAGATTGAATCTAGCGTAGATACCATCGCACAAATAGCCAGCATGTGCACCGACTGCATCCTACTAGTAACAGCATCGCAGTCGGGTCTGCCTCTGATTCTGTCATCTAGCAGGTAGGCAGCAGGCGGGCTAGCAGGCCAACAGGCTAGCAGGCAACAGGCAGCAGGGGCAGAAGGCAGAGCAGCAAGCAGGGCCAGGAAGCAGGCAGAAAGGTTTGAAGGAGGGGTGATCCTCTATCGAATGCGAGGGACACCAGGCGGGAAAGCGCGTTCCAGTGCCTCAATGGCCTCCAGGCCCTCGCCCTCCTCCAGGGCGGACTGGGCGTCCACCAGAGCGTCGCTCATCTCCTGGAGCGCCTCCAGCCGTTCAGCCTGCCCTGAGCCTGCCGAAGGGTCGGGCTCGTCCTTCTCCTCCTCCCGCGTATAGGCATCCGATATCAGCTCCATCCACTCCTCCAGGTCGCGGGCCAGGCGGGCCATCTCCTCCTGGACCTCGGGGGCCTCGGGATCCAGCTCATCCAGGCGTCGCAGGTGGCGGATAAGCTGTTGGGCGGCACCCCGGCCAGGGCGCTCGGCAAGAGTGAAGGGCGGGACCCCTGTGGGTGGTGCCTCTGGTGGAGGTACAGGAGTAGGAGAAGGCTCAGGTGGAGGAGCTTGAGGATACTCAGGTGGTGTGGGAAGCCTCTCCCGCCGGGGCAGGACGCCGCGCCGCTCCCTGGCCTGGCGAGCGGTCTCCCGGTAGTAGTCGAGTCCCCGCTCCGGGTAAAGGAGCAGCAGCGGGTTGCGCCAGCCATCCTCAACCGGCACCTCCAGGCCACGGCGCGTGAGGCGGTAGTAACGCCGTGGCTGAGGTATGGGCAGAAGAGTCTGGCCAGCGATGATCTGCACCCCGCCACCAGGCTCGCCTCCCAGGAGGGAGCCCTCCTCCTCCCCGCTAGGCTCCACCCAGCCGAGGGTGCGCAGGTTGCGGAAGTAGCGGTAGAAGCTGGCCACACGCATCCGGGAGAGCCGCTGGGGGATGCGGGCCCGGGCAATCTGCTCCAGTTGCTCGTACTCCTCTGGGTCATCGGGGATCTCCCGCCCCTGCTCCCGCCATCGCTCCACCAGCTCCTGACCCCAAGCGACGAAGAGGAAGTCCCTGTATCGCGCCCAAATGTCCCGTTGGGGAGCGCCGCGGCGGCGGTCTGTGCGGACCATCCCGGCAATGGCCAGGGTGCCGGGGTCCAGCTCCGGCGCTTCCAGCTCGCCGCCCAGGAAGAGGCGGATGAACCTCCCCAGGCCTATGGGACGGCCGCCCTCCCGCTCGTTGGTGAGGGGTAGGGTCATGGGTTACATCCCTCCCTGCCCGTGGGGCCGCTTGGGATAACACCGGCAGAAGCACAGCACCCGCTTTCTTGGCTGGGTGTAGTGGCAGCGGCCCTTGCACTCCAGCACCCGGACATCACGCCACTGACCGTTTTCCAGTATCTCTTCCATGCCCGCGGCGAAGGTCTCCTCTCGCCACCCCTCGGTCAGCCGCAGATACCGAAGAGTGCTACGCGGGTCCCGGTGGCCGTGGTAGTCCGCCACAGCCTTCAGCCCCTCTAATCCCTTGTTCCGCAGCGCCGGGTCCGTGAGACGGCGGGTGATGCTGAAGTCCCGGAGCCTATGAGGGGAGACGCCCCACTGCCTGCGCTTGGAGCCGTCTGGGGGTGTAATGGCCGCCAGCCCAGCGTCACGGGCATACCTGCCCACCAGGTGGCTCAGGGTCGAGGGCTTTATGGGGAAGAGGCGGTCTCTTGGCTTGAGCTTCAAGCCCTGGATATACTTGCTCAGGAGCTCCCGGGTCTGGGCATCCAGAGGCACCCAACGCCACGCGCCGCGCTCCCGCTTCAGGACGGAGAGCCGCAGGCGGGCATTGACCAGGTCCACGTCCCGGACCTCTATCGCCAGGAGCTCTCCCCGACGCGGCCCGTGGAGGCACAGGAGCCGGATGATCAGGAGGTCCCGTACGCTGCGGGCCGCGGCCAACAGGCGTTGGACGTCATCGGTGCTCAGGATGGAGGGCATGGTACCTCCTGAAACGACGCACCCTCCTTGGCCGCCTCGTAGACGTCCCCGTCGTGGGGTCGCTTGACCTGCAGGTTGGTGCGGTTGCACAAGGAGGCGCTACCCATCGGGCCTTCCCCTTTCCTGCTCTCCCTCCTCCGAACGACCCTTGTCCCGCGCGGCTGCCTCCAGCACCAACTGGTAAGCGCGACGCAGGCGTTCCTCGGCGTCGGCAGCGTGGGTGCTCTCCAGCACCACCGAGAACGCTCCGTCAGCACAGGCTTCCGGGGCTGCCTTCCGTCTCACGCCGATTCACCCCTTCCTTGGAGACATCAGTACCTATGGTAGACAATGCAGAGCGACAATTGCAGCAAACAAGTGGGCCAGTTATTGCTACGTACTTGACATGGATGGCACATTTTCCTTATACTTTTGCTCAGCAATTTCCGGACAGATACCGGTTTGTGTGCCATGGCGCTCACCATAGACGACAAGCAAAAGATCCTTGCGCTGCGTACGAGGGGGTTCTCCTATGACCGCATCGCGAAGGAGTTGGACTACAGTCCCACTACCGTGCGCAAGGTGGTACTGGAGGTCCAAGGGGATAGCAGGGGAGAGGCTCCCCTCCTACCAGGCGCAGGCCCGCCCACCAGTGCCAGCCCCGCGCTGCCCCAGGAGTACCAGCAATTCTTGGCCCAGCAGGCGCTGGGGGAGAGGAAAGAGGACCTCCGGTCCCAGGCAGAGG
>JBDRIA010000066.1:0-13980 GCA_043816345.1 Chloroflexota bacterium | reverse complement strand
TAACTGCCATCAGCCTGACAGACGAGGACAGCAATGTACTCACCAATGCGGTGGCTGACCTCTTCACCAGCAACAGTATCAGCTACACCCTGGCAATCAACCTGACGCCGGGCGACTACAACCTGGAGATCACCGCTACGGACTCCGCGGGCAACGATGTCACTGACGACGTTGACTTCGAAGTTGTGGAGCGTGTGCCCTTCGCTCTGAACCTGAAGCCCGGTGTAAACCTGGTCTCCATACCCGGCACGCCCATAGGAGACGGAGGGAACCTCAACGTCCTGCTGGAGGGCCTGCCCGTGACCGCCGTAGTGGCCTACGATAGGGCACTGGACGTGGCCGGCGAGAACCCCTGGCTATCCTCCACCCTGGACGCAGAGACCGGCCTCTTTACAGGAGACATCTCCGCACTCGAGCCTGGCAAGGCCTACTTCATCACCGCCACGGCCAGCACTACCGCGGAGATACTGATTGAGCAGCCCTCGATGGTGCTGCCGCCAACCGTAGCAGTAAGGCAGGGCTTCAACGCCCTGGGCTTCTGGTCCATCTCCGGCGCCGCCACCGCCGACATAGACGCCTACCTGAATAGCATCAACTGGACCGTAGCCTACACCTTCGACCCCACCCCGGGCATCGGCTGGACGGTCATCCGGCCCGACAACCCCCCGGCCGTTGATACACAGGCTGTATCCGGCATGGGCTACCTGGTCTTCGTAGTCGAAGACGGGACCCTCACACCGTAACAGCCCCGTCTAACCGGCAATAGAACGCTAAAGGCCTCCCTCCTCAAGCCATGAGGAGGGAGGCCTCTTTTTAGGGGCAATTCATAGCCCCCCCTATCATCCCCCTGGTAACAGTTCCCTAGAGGCCATTTCAAAACTCCATTTTGAAATGGCCTCTAGTACCTAGTTGCGAAAAAGGGAGTCACGATACTCCGCTCGTGGTGAGCCAGTCGAACCATACGAGCGGAGCAAGAGTCCCGCTCATCCTGAGCACAGTCGAAGGACATGAGCGGGACTTCAGGTTATGCTCTTGGGTACGCTGATTAAAGCCCACACATCCAGCCACAGTAGCCTCTCCAACCCCCAGAGGCCACCATTCGATGAGCGCCAGCAACACCCTCTACTTGCACTCAGTTGTGGTGTATCTAATGCCTCGTTACGCTGTCGGCACAGAAAACACCGCAGGCTGGGGTCTGGGGGTGTCTCCCAGATTTCTTTCCTTATCCCTCTCCCTTACCAAGAGGGTGTTTTCAAAGGGATGCGCTACATTGCGAACGGTCCATCCCCCTCTCTGACTCTCCCCCGTGCGACGGGGGAGAGAAATCCCTTCCCCCGCGAGCGGGGGAAGGTTAGAGCTTGCCCTGAGCGAAGCCGAAGGGATGGGGGCCTTCCGTGGCTTGGGAAACACCCCCTAAGAGAAAGGGGGACACAGGGGACGAGGGATTCGAAGATGAGAAATGAGCCTGCCAGAATAGCTACGTCGCCGCCATCTCATGGGAACAACAGCGGGATGCCAGGTTCTACTTGCCCTGGGGAGCTTCCCCCCGGAAGCGGCGCACCAGCTCCCAGGCCCCAGGCAACACCATACCCGCCAGCAGCAGTTTAACGGCGTCTCCCCCTATGAAGGGATAGAGCCCGCCATTGAGAGTCTTGTTCAGGACATTGTTCCCGACGGTAATAGCGTCGTAGTAGGTCAGGTCTGAATATCCCGGTACGGTGGCCCCGGAGGCGACGAACCACGCCAGCCAGGGTAACCCGACCACATATATACTCAGATTGCCCACCACCATGGCCAGGGACACCCTGGCACGGCGGTCCCACCCTCGCTCCGCTAGCAGGCCCACCAGGTAAGCCCCAAGAATAAAGCCCACTATATATCCGCCGCTGGACATATCCCACATAAGCCCACTTGTACCGGCCCACGGAAGGATAAAGTGAATCGTCTCCTTGCTCAGCAGACTTGACGAAGGCGCGAACACGGGCAGCAAAAACATGCCCATCAGCATATAGACCAGCATGCTCAGAGCGCCTCGCTTGCTTCCCAGGACACCCCCCGTCACCAGAACCGCAAACGTCTGGCCTGTTATAGGGACAGTAGTGCCAGGAAACCGTATGGCAATCTGCGTAAACACCGCGGCGAAAAACGCGAACCCCACCACCAGCGCTACATCCACTAACAGGCCTGTGCGAGGAAACGCGGCATCGGCGAGAGTAGCTGTCCTAGCTGTTGATTGTGTTTGCACAGGCTGACTCCTCTTGTAAGTCTAGTGTCAACGGCGCGAAGTATAGCAAGGGCCTACCTCACGGTCAATATCTTGACACCTTTGCTTGTCCAATGATAGATTTCACCCAGAGGCCTTGATAATGCACTTCCCTGGCTGGAGCCGAGGCAACGTGACAGGATGCTTACTCAAAGAAAAACAGATCTCCTAAAGACCCTCGTCGGAGAGTATATAGGCTCAGCCAGCCCCGTAGCATCTGAGGCCGTTGCCAAAAAGCAACCCCTGGGCATCAGCTCGGCCACTGTGCGCAATGAGATGGCAGACCTGGAGGAACAAGGCTACATCACAAGACCCCATCACTCCGCGGGGGCCGTGCCTTCGGACAAGGGATATCGCTTCTACGTCGAAACTCTCTCCCAGGTGGAGGAGCTTCCCCGGAAGTTTCAGTACACTATTCGTTACCAGTTCACCAAAGCTGAACGAGACATCGAGAGTTGGACTCGACTGGCGGCGACAGCCCTGGCACAACTGGTAAACAACGTCGCCCTGGTTACCTATCCCAAGGAACCTGAATCGCGTCTTATCCGCATAAACCTAGTGCATATTCAGGAATCCTTGGCCTTCCTCATCCTGGTTCTTCAGGAAGTCAAGCTTAGAAAGCAACTCCTACCCCTCAGTGAACCTCTCACCAGCGAAGAACTGCAAATGGTGGCAAACAGGTTAAGCGACTCCCTAAACGGCCTGAGCCGCCGAGAGATCTTGCCAAAAACAGGATATCTCTCCCCCTTCGAGCGCACGGTCACCGACATGATCCTGGACATCATGGAGGCCGAAGACCAGGCGCTCTACACCGATCACTATATCGAAGGGTTGCGACATTTGCTCAGTCAACCTGAGTTCTCACAAGGAGAGAAGGCCCGAGAGATTGTCGAGGTCCTAGAGGACAAAGAACTTCTAAAAGTCGTCTTGGCAGAGGCCCCGGAGTGGGGGCACATGAAAGTCATAATCGGGGGGGAGAACCGGGTCACCTTCCTGCATCCCCTTAGCATGGTTGTATGCCAGTACGGCCTTCCCGGCGGAGGACTGGGCTCCATAAGCGCCTTGGGCCCCACCCGAATGGAATACTCCCACACCATCGCCGGAGTGCGTTTTATCTCTTCCCTTATGACGGAGCTAATAGCCCAGGTACACGGCTGATACATCATCACCCCCCGCATCCCTACAGTTTGCGATGAGACCCGCACTGGGCCATATCCGAGGACGAGGCAAACAGTCTCATCGTCGAAGGCATATTGGCGTAGGCCAGCAGCTCAGCCACCACAAGAACAGCCAATCTGGTCACTGGCTTATTTCCATCAAGACTACCCCCAGGTCTTTACCAGGTCTTCACCTCGACTTACGTGATATCCCCACGGCTTTACCACGGCGTTTAGCTTCCTACGTCATAATGGTGGAAATGCAGCCCTGGCAACCCCAGGGAGGGCAAATTCTCAGGAGGCTTTTGAGTTGTCAAGCGTGGCATCTATTCAATCGGGCAGTTTCGACGGCAAACCCCCGGTCTTGCGGGACAAAGCCGTAAGACTGGCGATATTACTCTACCACTCAGACAGCATAGACAGGAGTCAGTAAGCACAGCTTATGCCCTGACTCAAAGCCTGGCCTTCTCCAATCGATCTCGTGACTTCACGCTGCGAGCGAAGGAATAACCCTCCGTGGTTTCTTCCTCCAGCAGCTTCGAAATCGTTGGATACATATGCAGGGTATCTCTAAGCTTCGCAAAGCTGGTTTCCAGGGAATCGTGCTCGTCCCGAGACTCCCGGCCCCAAATGTATTCCAGCAGGGCCTTCGCGGGGACAACATTCCCTTCATTCTTAACCAAATAGTGGAAGACTCGGTACTCCATAGGCCCCAGGTTCACAGGTTCATGATTTGCGTAAACCTTACCCCTGATAAAGTCAATAATCACATTATCCCGCTGAAAGACCATACCAATCTCTTGTAGATGGGGCATATGGGTACGGCGAAGGAGAGTGCTAACCCTAGCCAAAAACTCAACGGGCTTGAACGGCTTGGTTATGTAGTCGTCTGCGCCAAGCTCCAAGCCCTTCATAATCTCCTCCAGGGTGTCCCTTACAGTGAGCATCACTATAGGTACTTCGGTTGAGCTCCTGATCTGAGCGCAGACATCAAAACCGTCCATGTCCGGTAGCCCCAGGTCTAGAATAACGATATCCGGGTTTTCAGACCTAGCCATTTTGATCCCATCCTCACCTAGCTGAGCATGTGAGATACAAGCATCCGGCCATCGTACTTCGAAGCATAATGACACCACCTCAACCACCTCTGGATCATCTTCAATCAACAGGATCCGCATATATTCCTCCCTCGCCCAAACAATCGGAATACCGCTCCAAATCGGGCATCCACAACAAGGGAAGGCATCATCTAGCTTGCTCTCCGCTTTCCGCTGACCACCTCGGACTCCACTCTGCCCAGTCGAACCCGGCTGGTCTGGCCCTTATCTACCTCAGGTCTCCCGAAGATGACTCCCTAGGTTAATTGTCCATCTTTTCAGTACGTATTCCATGACGAATAAGTACCGTTAGAGATGAGAAAAACGTCCAAGGATAGCCCAAAAGTCCCCTGGGATGGACGGTCAACATCCCTCCAGCGCGTGATCCTCCCGCCCATCGCACAAGAACTGCTCAGACCTTCTCAAATCTCAAAAGAACGGAAAATAGCAGCCCAAGACCTCAAACCGGTGGTAGTTGGGAGTAAAATAGCGTCATGACTTCCCACGACTGGCGATACATCTTACATGCCGACCTGGACGCCTTCTATGCCTCCGTGGAGCAGATGGACAACTCCCAGTACAGAGGGCGACCACTGGTAGTGGGAGGGCCACCAGAGGAACGAGGCGTCGTGGCCGCGGCCTCCTACGAGGCCCGCAAGTACGGCATCCGTTCCGCCATGCCCATGCGAACCGCGATGAGGCTTTGCCCACAGCTTGTGCGAGTGTCCCCCCGTTTTGGCCGTTACCGTGAGATGTCACGCCAGGTAATGGACATCTTCCTGGAGCTGACGCCCCTGGTAGAGCCCCTCTCCCTCGACGAGGCATACCTGGACATCAGCGCAGGAGTCCCACGGGAAAGCGTGAACCTGGTGGCAGGAGACCTCAAGACCAGGGTCAAAAGCCAGACCGGGCTTGTGGTAAGCATTGGTGGGGGATCGTCCAAAACCGTGGCCAAGGTCTCCTCTCAGCTGTCCAAGCCGGATGGCCTTCTCCTGGTAAGCCCCGGGGAAGAGCAAGCCTTCCTGGCCCCTCTAGAAGTCGGCATCCTCTGGGGGGTGGGGCCCAAGACTGCCGAACTGCTCCGCGGCCACGGAATCGCCACCGTCGGCGACTTGAGCGGCTGCCATCCAGGATGGTTGCAGCAGACCTTCGGCAAGCGGGGCCCAGAGCTCAAAGAGCGGGCACTGGGAATAGACCATAGCCCGGTCACGCCACATCGAGAGGCCAAGTCGGTTAGCACAGAAGTCACTATGTCCCAGGACGTGGGGGAAGAAGCGGAGCTTGTCAAAAGAGTCGAGCAGCAGGCCATCGGTGTAGCCCTCAGACTTCAGCGCCACAACCTGGCAGGAAAGACCGTCTACATCAAACTGCGTCTCGCCGACTTTACCACCCTGAGCCGCCAGAGAACTCTGCCAACTCCAACGTCAGACGCGGATATCATCACCCCCGTGGCATGTGACCTCTTGCGTCGGGAGTTGCTTCCTGGCCGGAGGTTCCGGCTAGTGGGCGTGGGAGTCACAGGCTTCCAGAACCCACAGCCCTTCCGCGGCGGAAGGACGCAGCAGCTACCCCTCTTCCCACAACTCTGAAGACGGCAGGCTCCCTGGCGCAGCTTGAGCAACATACACCCTGGAACCCCTATAGCCAAAAGTGCTAAGATGACAGCAACTCTCTGTGAAATCACGCTTACCCCCGGCTTCTAACCAGAGCAAACGCGTTTCTTTACATCACCAGCCATGCCTCGCAACGCAGACCCAAACCTCTCAAAGACGCGATTTACAGCGGGCCTCCTGTGCCTCAAGCTGCTGTATCTGGACTCCTACTCTCCTGAGCTGGCGGACCCTGTGGCCCCCAGCCAGCAGGCGCTCTTCGATGCTGGCACAGCCGTGGGAGTACTGGCAAGGCAGCGCTTCCCCAACGGCCTCCTCATCGAAGCCCCGTACAACGCGCACTCTCGCGCAGTAACGAGCACTCCCAAGGCTCTTGCAGACACATTTATCCCCGCCATCTACGAGGCAGCCTTCACCTTCGAAGGCATCAGGATCAGGGTAGATATCCTCAGCCGCAACAGCGACCACACCTTTGATCTGATAGAGGTCAAGTCCAGCACCAGCGTCAAGCCTGAGCACATACCGGACGCCGCCATTCAGCTACACGTCCTGGAGGGTTCCGGGATTCCCGTGCGGAATGTGTTCTTGCTGCACATCGATAACACTTATGTATACCAGGGTGGCCCCTACGACCTGGAGAAGCTGTTCAGGCTGGAGGACATCACCGACCAGGCCCGCACCTTCCTACTATCCGTTCCTGCATCTCTGGTGAATATGTGGGAAGTCCTGCATCTCGATGACGCTCCCCCCATTGAAATTGGGCTCCGGTGCACCAGGCCCTACAGGTGCTCATTCTTCGGCTTCTGCCGCCAGGGCCTGCCAGAGCACCACATAGAGCAGCTCCCTCGGGCCAGGCCCGAGTTCTTAGATAATCTACGTACATCTGGCATCCTGGACATCCGCAATATCCCCCTCGACTTCCCAGGCCTCTCTGCAAACCAGCAGCGCGTTCGAGGCGCCGTAGCCACCGGTCGGCCATACATCGGTCCAGAGTTGGGCAATGCGCTATCCCAGGCTGCCTACCCGCTCCACTTTCTCGACTTCGAGACCTTCAACCCCCCACTCCCCGTTTACCCTGGGACTCGCCCGTACCAGGTCATACCCTTCCAGTGGTCCTTGCACGTGCTGGACTCTGCTGTCGGCACTCCAAGCCACGCCTCCTTCCTGCACGATGGCAGCGGGGATCCGCGTGAGACCTTCTCAAGGAGTCTCCTCGACGCCATAGGCCCAGAAGGGACCATCCTGGTCTACTCTTCCTACGAGCAAACAATCATCAAGCAGCTCGCCAGTGACTTTCCCCAGTACAAGGAACGTCTACTGGCCCTTCCCGATCGACTGTTGGACCTCCTGGCCTTAGTGAGGGCACACTGCTATCATCCCGACTTTCACGGGAGCTACTCCATCAAGGCCGTGCTTCCCGCCCTGGTCCCTGACATGAGCTACAGCGACCTTGAGATTCAGGATGGCTCCATAGCATCCATCTACTTCACCCGGATGATTGCACAGGAGACCCAGGCCCATGAGCGCGAGAAAATACGGAATGCGTTGCTCGACTACTGTGAACGGGACACCCTCGCTATGGTACGCGTCCTCGCCGCGCTTCAATCCATGAGCCAAATGACCACATCCCAGCCGTGAATAGCATCCCTCACCACTGACATACTCCAGCCGACATTTGACATACCATTTCATGTGCCCTACAATCCACGAGTAGATATGGAATACGCAGTCGTAGAGACCGGCGGCAAACAGTACACCGTCCACCCAGGAGAGACCCTCCAGGTGGAGAAGCTGCCCTCTGCCCCAGAAGAGGTCCTGGAGTTGGACCGGGTCCTGCTGATAGCCAGAGACGGGAACGTAACGGTGGGCCAGCCCCTCATAGAAGGGGCCAGGGTAAAGGCAGAAGTGGTTGGCAATGGGAAGGCCGCCAAAGTAATTGTCTTCAAGTACAAGAACAAGACTAGATACAAGCGCAAGGTAGGGCATCGGCAGCAGTATACCCAGCTTAGAGTTACGGAGATCGTAGACGGGGGAGCAGGCCCCGGCGCGTAGGCGCGCCTCCAGACCTCGCAAGGTGACGCAAGATGGCTCATAAAAAAGGCGGAGGAAGCAGCCGCAACGGAAGAGACAGCAATTCCCAGCGCCTCGGCGTCAAGCGGTACGATGGTCAGTTGGTACGAGCTGGCACCATCATCGTGCGGCAGCGAGGCACCAAAATACGATCTGGTAACAACGTGGGTGTGGGACGAGACCACACCCTCTTCGCCCTTACCGATGGCCGAGTCAAGTTCGAGCATGCCACCAAATACCGAAAACAGGCCAGCGTTTACCCACCAGAGATAAAGACAGAGGTGGCCCCGTGAAAACCGGCATACACCCAACCTACTACCCAGACGCAGAGGTCACGTGTTCCTGTGGCAGCACCTTCACCGTGGGCGCCACCAAACCGTCCCTTCGGGTGGAAATATGCAGCCAGTGCCATCCCTTCTTCACCGGAGAGCAGCGCATCATTGACACCGAAGGACGCGTGGAGCGCATGAAGAGGCGCTTCAACCTCAAATAGGCGCACCCCGACTCCAATGCGAAAACAAGGAGGTGGGTTGAAACCACCCCTTTTCCATATCCTGCCCTTTAGCAGATCGATATAGAGAAAGGCCAGGCCCCAGTGGAGAAGCGGATTAGCTACGGTGGGCAGGCGGTGATTGAGGGGGTGATGATCCGCGGGCGAGACCATTACTCCCTGGCAGTCCGCCGTCCCAGTGGGGAAATAACCACCGAATCATCCAGACTAAGTACCATCTACACCGGACGTCTGCGAAACATCCCTCTGGTGCGCGGCGTTATCGTCCTCATCGAGACCCTGGTCATAGGCATACAGGCCCTGAGTCGCTCTGCCAACATCGCCCTGGAGGAAGAGGGCCAGGAGCTGTCCCGCTGGTCCATGGCATCCATGCTGATTATCTCCCTGAGCATCGGCGTCGGCCTGTTCTTCATAGCGCCCCTTCTGGCCATCCGTTCCTTGGACAGCCTCATCGCCTCCGACGAAGCCAGCAACCTGGTCGAAGGCGTACTCCGGCTCAGCATGTTCGTGGCCTACATCTTCCTCATCGGACGCCTGCCGGACATCAAGCGAGTCTTCGCCTACCACGGTGCGGAGCACATGACCGTCCACGCCCACGAACACAGCCTGCCCCTGGATGTAGAGCACGTCCGCGGCTTCTCCACCGCCCACAACCGCTGCGGCACAGCCTTCCTCCTGGTGGTAATGGTAGTGGCCATCGCCGTCTTCACCTTCGTTGGTCGGCCCTCACTGCCCATAAGCATCGCCTCCAGGGTCATACTGGTGCCGGTCATCGCCGCAATCAGCTACGAGATTATTCGATTCAGCGGCGCCCACTCAGCGCATCCCCTGGTGAAGCTCATCGTCTACCCCAGCCTGGCCCTCCAGGCCCTCACCACCCGCAAGCCCGACGACGCGCAGATAGAGGTAGCCATCCACGCAATGAAGCACGCCATCGCCGTAGACCAGGGGACCATAGGGGTAGATGATACCTCAGAGCAAAGGGCTTCGGAGGAAGGTGAAGTCCCCAGCCCGGGGTAGTGTCCTGTCTCCGAAGTACGCACCTAATAAAAGCGAGCCGCGTTCGCTAGGATATCGTCGTTGCGAGCCTCGATGAAATCGGGGCGTGGCAACCTTGGCGGTTCTCCAACAGCCAATCGGAACTCGACGAGGTAAGTCTGGCATAGGATATCGTCGTTGCGAGGGCGTCTTCGCCCGTGGCAACCTGGTGGAGTGGTGGCAGATGGCGCGCGCTAAGGAAGCCTGGGATGAGCAAGACCTTCTTTGTGTATATCATGACCAACCCAAGAAAGACAGTACTCTACACTGGCATAACGAACAACCTTCCCCGCCGTGTCTACGAGCACAAAAACAAACTTACGCCTGGATTCGCTGCGCGGTACAACGTGATCGACCTCGTCTACTATGAGGTGGCAGAAACGGCCGAGGCCGCCATTACCCGTGAAAAGCAGTTGAAGGCAGGCTCACGGCGGCGAAAAATTGAACTCATCAACAGCATGAACCCTACTTGGCGTGATCTGGGCGCTGAGTTGTGAGGGCTACGCCACCCCACCAGATTGCTTCCCTCGAAGACTCGCTCGCAACGACGGAGAAAGCGCGTCCCTGGCCCCCTTTGCTGCGTAAATGAACGTAAGAATACCCTCATTGCACGCCAGCTATGGTAGACCTTGCTGTCAGGAATAGCCTATAACCTTGGATAGCAACAACAATGACGAGCACAACCGAGAGCAATAGAACGGCTGGCAGAGGCTATCCCAATGCATTGTCTGTAGTTAATGTCAGGATTGGTACTATGGTCGCCAATAATGTGACAATGCCGGCTGATGTTGTCCACAGCAAAAATCCCCTATATTGGTTCCAGTACATCGTTGGACGATTCTCGGAATCAATTTGACTACGCCACCATGACACCGCGAACTCTTGATACACCAATATCAGTCCAGCTAGACTCATTTGGCCTGCGAGTGCGGCCCCAGCTAATGCTATCTGCTTTTCCATTGTTTCTCCTTGCTCTCGTTCAAATCCCCCTACCCGCGCCTCTGCCGCAACTCCTTCCACACCTCCTCCGGGCTTACCTCCAACGCCGATAGCAGCACCAGCGCGTGATAAAGCAGGTCGGCCACCTCTTTGGGCAGGTTCTCCCTGTTCATCGTCGCCCCAGCCAGCGCCGCCTCTCCCGCCTCTTCGATGACCTTCTGCGCAATGCGCTCCACGCCGCCCTCCAAGAGCCGGACCGTGTAGCTGCCCTCAGGTCTATCGAGCTTCCTCTGCTGTATCACTGAAAACAGCTCCTCCAGAATCCCGGAGCCTTTATCTTCCCGCTGGTACTCCTGCTCCCTGTCCACGGGCTGAAAGAAGCAACTCTGATTGCCCGTGTGACACGTCGGGCCTGTGGGCTCCACCTTCAGCAGCAGCGTATCCCCATCGCAGTCCACATAGGCCTCTTTGAAGTCCAGGTAGTTGCCGGAGGTCTCTCCCTTCTGCCACAGCTCTTCCCGGCTGCGACTGTAGAACCACACCTGGCCTCCCTCCAGGGTGCGCTTGATGGAGCCGGGGTTCATGTACCCCAGCATGAGCACCTGCCCCGTATTGGCATCCTGGACAATGGCGGGCACCAGCCCCCTTCCATCTAGCTTGATCATGATGTTGCAACCTCCTTCAAAGATTCCAGGACATCCCTCAACTCATCCAGCCCCGTGACCTGGTAGTCGGGGGGAAGGAGATGCGGGTCCATATTTGCTCCGTTGCGATTGAGCCACGTCGCCGACATTCCTGCCAGCTTGGCTCCATGCACATCGTCCAATAGAGTATCTCCCACATACATGGCCTCCTCGGGCAACACCCCCGTCTCCTTCACAATACGATGGAAGACCCGTGGGTCCGGCTTGTAGGCCCGCGCCATCTCCGATGTGAGCACGGCATCGAAGGACAGCCCGTGGCGTTTCAGTAGAGGCACGATGAAGTCGTTATCGGCGTTGGTCAGCAAGGCCCGCTTCCAGCGACGCCCCACGTACTCCAGGAAGGGAAGTGCGTCCTCATAGGGCTCCCGGTAGGCCATACCATCCACCGATAGCTGTGCCGCGTGGCCCGCGTCTCCTTTTATTCCCAGGCTGTCGAAGGCATCTACAAAGGCATCTCCCCAAGCTGCCTGATAGGTCTTGAAGGGAGGTGACTTCTCGGGATGTTCCAGGTTGGTCCTGGTCTGGCGAAAGCGCACCTCGAAGGTCTTCCAGCAAGCCCAAAGCTCCTCTGCAGATATGGGAAGCTCCTGGACGCGGCATATGTCCCTGAAAATGTCCATCCAACACGACGTATCGTTGCGGAACAAGGTATTGTAAACGTCGAAGATGACGGCTTTAAGAGGCATGGGATCGGCTCACGTCAGGCGCACTGGAATGCCCTGCCTGGCCAGGTACTCCTTGGCCTCGGCTATGCGAAAGGTCCCAAAATGAAAGATGCTCGCGGCCAGCACAGCATCGGCCTTCCCCTCTGCCACCACCCGGTACATATGCTCCAGGGTGCCAGCGCCTCCACTGGCGACCACGGGCACGTTGACGGCCTCGGAGATGGCCCGTGTCAGCTCCAGGTCATAGCCCTCCTTGGTGCCATCGGCATCAATGCTGTTCACCACTATCTCCCCCGCCCCCAGCTCCGCGGCGCGTACTGCCCACTCCACAGCGTCGAGGCCCGTGGGGCGCCCTCCACCGCTGCCTGTGTGGGTGTACACCTGCCACCGGGGTACAGGACTGCCCTCCACCCGCTTGGCGTCCATCCCCAGCACAATGCACTGGTTGCCAAAGGCCTCCGATCCCTGTCGAATAAGCACCGGGTTCTCCACAGCCGCCGTGTTGATGGATACCTTGTCCGCCCCCGCATTGAGCATGGCGCTCATGTCCTCAACGCTGCGCAACCCCCCTCCCACAGTCAGAGGGATAAAGAGCTCCTCCGCCGTCCTCGACACCACCTCCAGCATAATGCCCCTGCCCTGAGCCGAGGCGGTGATGTCGTAGAACACCAGCTCATCTGCACCCTCCGAATCGTAAAAGGCCGCCAACTGAACAGGGTCGCCCGCGTCCCTGTGGCTCAAGAACTTGACACCCTTGATTACCCGGCCGCGGTCTACATCCAGACAGGGGATGATGCGCTTGGTAAGCATATCGTGCCTATTGTACCATATGGAGGACACCCTCTTTTCTGCAAGCCAGAGGGCCTCTGCGATCTGGGCACAGCCCAACTCACCCACGCCATCCACCACTCTCTGCGCCCCCACCAGAACGCCTGGCCTTCCCGGCCCCAAAATGGTATCCTGGTGAAAACGCACGCCTGTTGCCGTCAAAACAGGGCCCTCAACGAATCCAACACCGCCACTATCGCAGTGTCCCGGGCCTAATCCCCAAAAGGAGATCGCTATGACAAGCCAAAACAGAGTACAGTGGATATACTCCTCCAAAGACAACCAGGAGCTGGCGGAACGCTACGACCAGTGGGCCAAGGACTACAACAGCGACCTGGAAACCGATTTCGGCTGGCAAGGACCCGACCGGGCCGCCCATGTCTTTGCCAGCCACGTGCCCAGGCATGCCCACATCCTGGACGCCGGCGCCGGTACTGGCCTCGTGGGTCAAATCCTCTCAGATCTGGGATACAACCACATGGTCGCCATGGACCTCTCCCAGGGCATGCTGGAGGAAGCGCGCAAGAAAAACATATACCAGGAGCTTCATCAGATGGTCATGGGCGAGCCCCTGGACTATCCCACCGACTTCTTCGATGCCGTCATCAGCGTCGGAGTCCTTACCGTCGGCCACGCCCCAGCCAGCTCCCTCGACGAACTGGTGCGCATCACCAGGCCAGGCGGACACATCGTCTTCTCGCTGCGACCCGATATCTACGAGAGCGGCGGGTTCAAGGACAAACAGACAACCCTGGAATCGGAGGACAAGTGGAGGCTGGTAGAGGTAACCGAGGAGTTCCAGCCACTGCCCAAAGGCGAGCCCGAGGTATACCACCAGGTCTGGGTATACCAGGTCACCCCCTCGCAATAGAGCAGGCCATCACGCCCACATACCCATCTGCCCACCGCTCTGGGACTCGACAACACAGCGCTCACAAAGTACCATTGGTGTCATCTTACTAGTGTCCTGTCCTTGAAGTAGGTGGTAGAAGTGCTCTGGCTCAGGTATACTGCTGCAAACGAGCAGGAGGATGTTTGATGGCATTGGGGAGACCCATACCGCCTTTGCAATTGACTGAAGAGGAACGAGAAGAGTTG
>JBDRIA010000065.1:0-6088 GCA_043816345.1 Chloroflexota bacterium | reverse complement strand
CCCCAGCATGGACCAGTTGCACTGCCTCAGCACGAAACTCCGGCGGGTACGGACGCACAAACCTTCTCATGGTGAACTCCTTCTGGGGTCTTTAGCCCCAAGTGTCTCGGTGTCCACCTAAGCGGGTCAAGTCCAAACTTCTTCGAAGCTATCAAACTCAGTACAACAGCCAAAGAAGTTGTCGAGCGCTCGTCGAAGCCTGTCCTGATCTGCAATCACCACGCCGAGTTTCCTCTAGTGGGACCGTTCAGACATTCAATTGTCTCATGGACCAAGAGTGTTGTTGGGAGGTTCTCATCCTCGTGACCAAGAACCTGACTCCTCCTACCCTCCCTACAATTCCTGTGATATGATTTTGCAATGCGTATTCCTCCAGTCTCCCCTTCTCGGCATGCCGTATTCTGGCTGGAAGAGTATGCCTTCTGAAACCAATAGTCACACAACAACTGGAGGGAGACGTGCCCAGATGGAAACGATTCTGGTAGAGGATGTCTACAAGGTTCACGGTACTTCGTCTGTATCAGTCCCTCAGGAAATCGCCTTGGAAGAGATCATCACAAAGTTCGCTCGCGAGCCTGGGGTTACTGCGGTATTCCTTGTCGATTCACGCGAGCGCTTCGCCGGAATGATCTCTCGCGCTGATCTCCTGAAATGGGCGCAGCTTCGACTTCCTGGTAGGGGCGGCAGCAGGGAAATACATGTAGGCGAGGTGTTACGCCTCGTGTTCGCCACAAAAGCCGAAGACCTTGCGCGAGGCGACCGGAGGTCCCTGGGTGTCCGACCAAATGACACTCTTGCGAAGGCACTGGAGCAAATGATCAACCAAGAGGAGATCACTATTCCCGTGCTGGATAGCGAAGGCAAGATCATGGGCGATCTGAGGCTTTCCGAGGTTCTTCACAAGGCCCTGGAAGTCGGTAGGACAGGGACAGAGTAGGGGTTGTAGCGCCGTGGACGAACTGCTGGAACGTCTTCTTCTAGCTCAGGCATACCGCTCAGTACGATCCCAGCTCCTGAAGCGGTTGCCTGTCTATTGTACCTTGGTCTTGCTGGCTGGGGTGCTCTCCGCCATATATGGGCTTAGTAGCGACCAGGAGCCTCGATTACTGTCTTCGTGATGATCATCCTGGGAGCGCTGTTGTTCTGGCGCTTCCGCCTAGCCTTTGCGTTCCTAGGACTGGCCACGCTCCTTGCCCTTGGTTTGACGAATCCGAAGAACATCGTCGAGTTTGCGGGGCTCGACATTATTCTGTTCCTCATAGGGATGATGATCCTGATAGGTTTCCTGGAGGAGCGCCACTTCTTCGAAAGGATAGTTGACGCGATCACAGGATATGTTGGCCCCCACGCCATCCGGCTCACCGTCGTCCTAATGGGGCTGTCAGCACTTTTTGCCGCTCTGGTGGACGAGGTTACCTCCATCCTCTTCATGGGGGCCACCGTTTTCCAGCTATCGGGCAGATACCGCGTCAGTCCAGTGCCCCTCCTCATCATGGTTGTCTTTGCCACGAACATCGGCAGCGCGGCGACCGTCGTAGGGAACCCTGTTGGGGTGATGATTGCCCTTAGAGCAGGGCTGACCTTCGCGGATTTTCTGCGATGGGCCACACCCATCGCACTCCTGGCCCTGGCAGTCTCCATACCGCTGTTGCTGCGCCATTTCCGTAAGCCCATAGCAGAGTTGGGAGCGGCGATGCGCTCGGCCAACCCAGTGGTGGCCGACAAGCTCGCGGTCAGGGAACTGGTGTTCAGCCAGGAAATGAGGCTCCCCTGGGCGCTCTTCGGCGGGACTATTCTGCTCCTGATCCTGCATACGCCCATCGAGAAGATACTGGGCCTCGAAAAGAATGCGATGCTCCTTGGCACGTCGCTGGCCGTAGCCGGCCTGGTCCTGATGCTGGAACGTGAGCGGGCCCGAGAGCTGGTCGAAAAGCGGGTGGAATGGTGGTCCCTGAGCTTCTTTATCCTCCTCTTCGCCTCTGTGGGAACGCTGAACTTGACTGGCGTTACCAACGTGTTGGCCAGCCGTCTGGCCGATGCGGCAGGTGGAAACGAGGTGGCTTTGTTTTTCTCATTCACCTGGGTGGCAGGAATCGGCAGCGCATTTATGGACAATGTGCTCGCCATCGCCACCCTCATACCCGTCGTTCAGGAGCTGGGGAATCTGGGACTGGACGTGTTTCCGTTGTGGTGGGGCATGCTGTTCGCGGGGACTTTTTTGGGCAACCTGACAATGATTGGCAGCACAGCTAATATTGTGGCCATTGGTATGCTGGAGCGGAGAGGGTTGGGTCACATATCCATGGGAGAGTGGATGCGAGCTACAGCTATTCCTTCTATTCTCACACTGGCCATAGCGTCCGCCCTTATCTATCTACAACTGCTCAGGTAATAGTTCCAGAGAGGGCACAAAGTGAGATGTCATGAGGGGAACATAACATGAGTATGGATATTCAGGGTGCGCTCCGCTCGGCGGTAGGGACATCGGGCCGCGTCAATCCAGCCTACGGGGGCTTCGATATCGAGGTGAATGAGCCTGCGGAGTTCCCTTGGGGGCGAGTCCTTGAGCTTCTGCTCGCCCTCCAGCACGACGTCTGGGTCAAGAAGCGGCGAGACCGTCTGGTCATCATGTCGAAGCCGCCTCCGGTCTAGGAGAGAACCTTCTTGGGAGGGAATTATGTCAGGAACCATACAACTGGGCCATCTGTTCGGCATTAGCATCAGAGTCCACTTCTCCTGGGTTTTCATCTTCCTTCTGGTTGCCTGGTCATTGGCTACAGGGTATCTGCCAGACGAGTACCCGGGCTGGGCAAGGAGTACGTACTGGAGCGTGGGTATCGTTGCCAGCGTACTGCTATTTGTTTCAGTCCTGGTTCACGAGATGAGCCACTCATTGATGGCAATATCCCGGGGGCGCAGGGTTCAGGGCATTACTCTCTTCTTCCTTGGCGGGGTCTCCGAGATCAAGGAGGAGGCCGCCAATCCGGGTGAGGAGTTCTGGGTATCGGTGGTAGGCCCGATCACAAGTATTGTCCTGGCGGCAATCTTCTGGGGGTTGTTCCTAGCGACCGCTTCAGGTAATCCTCAGTTTCAAGCTATCACCGGCTATCTTGCCTTCATCAACCTGGTTCTTGGCGCCTTCAATCTGCTTCCCGCCTTTCCCCTCGATGGGGGGAGGGTTCTCAGGGCCGTTGTATGGAAAGCCACGGGCAGTGCCGCCAGGGCAAACTCCGTTGCGAGCTTTACCGGTTCCATGTCTGGGGTCGTATTCATCGCCCTCGGCATCTACTTTGTCTTTACTGCAAGCCTGGTGACCGGGTTGTGGTTTGTTTTCATCGGATGGTTCATTCAGTCCGCAGCGTCTTCTTTTGGGCGCCAGCAAGTCGCCACCAGGGCCATGTCGGGCAAGACCGTTCGGGATGCGATGGAGGAAGACCCGCCCACGGTCCCCCCTGGGAGCACAGTGCAGAGCTTTATAGATGATTACATCACGAAAGAGTTTCAGCGGGCGTACATCGTCGAACTGGGTAACAGCTTCCATGGCCTCGTAACCCTTTCGGACGTCAGGGCCGTACCCACGGACGATCGCCCTAGAACATGGGTCACTGCCATCATGAAGAGAGTTCCACAGGTGATTACAGCCCAGCCAGATGAGCCATTGGAGGTAGCCTTGCGGCGCATGCTTTCCCATGACATCCGTCAACTGGTCGTGATGCAGGATGCCAAGGCCGTTGGTCTCATTAGCAGGGGAGACGTACTTAGGGTGTTGGAGATAGCGCAGGTCCTGCCCGAGTGAGTCTTGAGGAATTGAAAGAGAAGACGTGCCAGTGATTACAAAAGAGCCCGTCCTTGTGGCCTTGAGACGATACGGGTACCAGTCGCAGTCGTACAACATCCTCCTCGGCGACAAATCGTACTTCTTTTCATCGCGAGGGATTGATGGCGTCATCGCCTATGTCGTTAGGGCCAGAAATGCTCTGGCCGCAGGCGACCCTGTCTGTGACCCCGTTGATATTCCAGCGTTCCTGGACGAGTTTAGAGAATTCTGCAGAAGTAAGAGATGGAGATGTTGCCTGCAGGCCCTTACAGAGAGATGTGAGGACGCAGCTCGGAAGCTGGGATTCGGGTCAATTAAGATCGGAGAGGAGCCGATTTTCGATTTGAAAATGCTTTCCTGGGCAGGCAGCAAGTTCAAGGACCAGCGCAGAGACGTTCGGAGCGCAATGAAGCGCGGGCTTTCAGTAGTCGAATACAGGCCGCTGGATGCACGCAGTCAAGACTGGGAACAGGATATGGAGGATCTCTCCAGAGCCTGGATGAAGTTCAAAGGCTCTGGAGAGTTCTCCTTTCTCATAGGCGAGCCCAATCTGTCCGATCCTAGTGAACGCAAGTACTTCCTGGCACTGATGGATGACCGAGTCGAGGCCTTTGTCGTGTGCACGCCTATATTCGCCCGAAAAGGCATCTACTTTGACCTGATGCGACGAAAGGAGAGACCTGTAAAGGGCACGGCACAGCTCCTCATTTCGGAGGCCTTTCGCCTCCTGAAGGAACAGGGATACGAGATGGCTACCCTTGGAACGGCCCCTCTGGCCAGCGAACACGCTGATGACCCGGATCAGAGCAGACTGATTGAATTGATCCTGGAATTTGCTTTCAACTATTTGGGGTACTTTCACCGATATAAACCCCTTTATCAATTCAAGGAACAGTTCGGCCCGGCCTCTTGGGAGCCCAGATATCTCGCCTTCTGGCCACATCGGTTCAGCCCTGTGATGCTCTACGCCTTGTTGAAGGCCTACGACCCAAGCGGAGTGAGCGGGAAACTGAAGAGGCAGGCGGTGGCTGCATGGGCCTTCATCAGAGGGCTTCATGAGGTACCACGGGAGCTTGTTGAACGATTATTAGGACGCTTATAGGTAGCCCCACATGACCCAATTCTGGGACAGCATGAAGGATTTCCATGAGGTGTTCGTGCCGCTCTTTGTGGCCATGGACTCGCTTGGGATGGTGCCTTTTCTGCTCACGCTTCTGGAACCTATCGAGGCCCCACGCCGAATGAGGGTAATCCATATCGCGTTGTTGACTGGGCTTGTGCTGGGCCTCCTGTTCCTCGGCCTCGGAAGAGGCATCCTACTTATCCTGGATATTCAGGTTGCTCACTTCCTGGTCGCAGGTGGGCTTGTGCTCTTGGTCATCTCGTTACGGGATCTCCTGGTCGCCACCCCGCAGACTCTCCCAGCTCCCAACGAACTGGTTGCAGTGGTGCCCATAGGGACACCACTCCTGGTCGGGCCGGCGACCATCTCGATGCTGATCCTCCTTACAGGACTCTATCCAGCTTGGCTTGTCGTGCTTGGCTTTCTATTCAATATGATCGTGGCCTGGGTCGTGTTCAGGAATTCACAACGTATTGCCAACGTGCTCGGAAAAGGTGGGTTGCAAGCCTTCGCTAAGGTGGCCTACCTGCTTCTGGCTGCTATTGCCGTGAAGCTCATCAGCGAGGGCGTAATAGACATCGTCAATGAGGTAAAATAGGTAGGCGTCACGACTGATTCTTCTGGGGGTTTGATTTGCAGAACACGACGCCCGAATTCCACGCACCTCCACGCAACATGGTGCAGGAGGTCCGAAACATTATCGAGGGCTACAAGATGGGCCCCGTTCGGGCCTTAGCCCAAGACCCCGTTCAAAACTCGTATGATGCCCGACGCTCAGGCTCAAGCAGGCCTGTGGAGATAGAGTACAGGCTGCACCACCGGCGACTCGAAGGCGGCGGTATGTTCCTGCTCACCATCACAGACCGTAACACCACAGGCCTACGTGGACCGGCTCTGTCCCAGAACGATCTGCACGAGCGAGCACAGTCGACTGGGTATCTACAGTTGGAACCAGAGGAGAACTGGGCCGCCTGGGCCGCCTCGTAGGCAACCACAGCCTCGTCCACGTCCTTCTGCATGGCCGCAATGATGGGCTGACCAGCGGCCTGGTACTTCTTGACCTCGGCCTGATAGCCGTCCTTGTTCTCCTTCATGACCTGGCCCGTGAAGGCGTGCAGTCCAGCGATGAAGTTCTCCCTCACGCTGGT
>JBDRIA010000064.1:0-74614 GCA_043816345.1 Chloroflexota bacterium | reverse complement strand
ACATCCCTTTGGCCCGATGCTATGGTTCAGCCTGCATTGAATGAACCTCCCGCACAGGACATGCTAGTTGCGCCAAGATAAGGGGCACACGAGCTTCGCATCCACCTCCTGGTTGACCGTTGGCCTGGTCAGCCTGGGGGTTTTCTTTACCGCCCTGGACCAGACGGTGGTGGTGACGGTCCTCCCCGAGGTCATGCTGGACATGGAGATACCTCCCACCAAGCTGGACCAGGCCTCGTGGATTATAATCGGATACCTCCTGGGGTATACCGTTGCCATACCCCTGGTGGCCCGCCTCTCCGACGCCTACGGCCACGCCCATCTCTTTAGAGGGTCCCTGGTGGTCTTTGCCGTAGGCTCGGTGCTGGTGGCCCTGGCTTCCAACCTGCCCTGGCTTGTGGGCGCTCGTGTGCTCCAGGCTGTGGGCGGCGGCGCTATCATACCCATAGGGATGGCCCTGGTGACCCAGGCCCTGCCGGGCCATCGTCGGGCGATGGCAGTGGGTATTGTGGGGGCCGCTGCAGAGATGGGGGTAGTCCTGGGCCCTCTCTACGGCGGCGGCATAACCGAGGCCCTGGGTTGGCGATGGCTATTCTGGTTGGATGTGCCCCAGGCCGCCATCGTCCTCCTGACCCTTCGTGCCATTCACAACCGGCCAAGCCCCGGGACCCGGATCGACTACCTGGGAGGTCTTCTCCTGGCTGCTGCCTTGACCATGCTGGTCATAGCCCTCTCACGACGTGACCTCTTCACCGCATCCTCCATCACACCCTATCTTCTGGCGATGGTCGCGGCACTGGCCCTCCTGGGGCTTGCCTGGCAACAGGGCAGGGCAGACCAACCACTGCTGACGCCCGCCTTCTTCCGATCCAGGGCTGCCATCTCCGCCGTCAGTGCCAAGCTACTCATGGGCGCTGCCCTCATCATAGCCCTGGTCACCGTACCCCTGATGGCCAACACCGTCCTGGGGCAGAGTCCCCTGGAGGGTGGCCTGCGCCTCATGCGCCTTACAGGGGCCATGCCAATAGGCGCGCTTCTTGGTGGATATTTGACCTACCGCGTGGGTGCTCGTGCTGTTGCCTCGGTGGGGCTGGTGGTGGCGGCAATCGGGCTGTTCTTGATGAGTGGATGGGAGCTGGACATAAGCGACCCGCAGCTCACGATGCACCTGGCGGTGGCGGGACTGGGCTTCGGGCTGGTGATTGCGCCCCTGTTCGTGACGGCGATGGACGCCGGCCCCGACGACTACCAGGCGACGGCCGCATCGCTGGTGACGGTGGCCCGCATGATAGGGATGGCCCTGGGGCTGGCGGCCCTGAGCGCGTGGGGGATGGACCGCTTCCTGGTCCTCACCGCCGGGCTGCCATCGGCCCTCTCGCCGGAGTATGCGTCCGAGCTTAACCAGGCGTCAATCACGCTGTTTCAGGAGTTCTTCAGGGTGGCGATGGTTCTGTGCCTTGCAGCGCTGGTGCCAGTGATGGGGATGGGGGGCAGGAGGGGGAGGTAGGACTGCTGTTGGTGCCCCCTTCACACCATGTCATTCTGAAGGAGTCCGACTTGTTGGGACGACTGAAGAATCTTGGGCGGGGTAACCTAAGCGAAGGCCTTAGATTCTTCGTCCCGATGGAATCGGGACTCAGAATGACAGTAGGGCAGCATTGCTATGAATTTGGCCATGCTCACGGCTAGATAGCTGGAGGGGCGGTGAGACGAGCGGGAGAATCCGTAGCAGTTTAGGGATACACCGTTGACGCTAGTCAATTTCCAGCCCCTCGATTTCCACTTTAGCATGTTTAGCTACCAATGCCTTTTTATTTCCTCGTAGCTTCACATTCTTGCCACGAACCTCAGCATTTTCCACCTGTATGCCAGTACCACAATTTGTAATTGTGACATCGTTCATTGTTGTTATACCACTGTAAGGTGGGACAGCTTTCTGGTCTGATGTCGATTTTCCTGTGATATTAGGTGCTGACCAATAGCGATGAGTCTCATTAGACTTGCAAGAAGGACAACTAACGTAGTTTGAAGCCTCAGACATAGATTTACGCATCTCGAATTTATTGTGACATTGGTCACATTCATATTCGTAAATAGGCATGAATGTTATCTATCCTCCCTTTGTCGCTCATCCCTAATTTCAGAATTAGGAATATCGATAATGGACTTCTTACTTTTGATACCAATATCCTGATTTATTATCTTCGCCCTGGGAGCTATAATGAGACTTTCATCCGCATCAATTCCTATTGTCGAAGGGCCTTGATCAGTGTGTGCCTTTAATGTGGCCTTATCTACTTGGCTTCTACAGTTCTTGCACATATATACGCCAGTATTTTCCCCACGCCAATATGTCCACTCGTGGAGTTTCCCGTCAGGACACCGCCAATAATCCGGTACAGCAGGCTTTCGTACTTTATCCCGTATCCATATAAAAAGCCTCAGAAGGCCGAAAACGCCTACTACTCCCCCGATTACTACAAGCGCAACAAGGTAATCAGGAGCCTCTCGGATAATGGCCCAAACAAGACAACCAACACCTGCTAACACGCCGATGACCGCCTGGGCAATGAGGTTCTGAAGTATGCCGTCGACTTGTCGCTGAATCCATCCCATACCCCGATTCTACCACGGGCTGGTGGTTGGTATGCAATCCCTGGCGAGTCTACCCCCCTACTCCTCCGGCCACAGGTGGCAGGCCGCGTGGTGGCCGGGCTTGACCTCGATGAGCGGCGGGTCTATGGCCTCGCACGTCCCTGCGATGAACGAAGGGCACCGGGGATGAAAACGGCAGCCGGTCGGCGGCTCGGTGGGGCTGGGAGGCTCGCCCGGGATGACGGGCCGCTGCCGTAGCCGGTTGGCCGGGTCGGGCTCTGGAACGGCCCTTATCAGGGCTATGGTGTATGGGTGCAACGGCTCGTCTATTATCTCCTCCGCAGTGCCCATCTCCACAATGCGCCCCGCGTACATCACGGCGATCCTGTCGGCAAAATGACGGGCGGTGGCGATGTCGTGGGTGATGTAGAGGAAGGCGATGCCGTACCTTTTCTGGAGGTCTCGCATGAGGTAGAGGATCTCCGCCCGGCTGGAGGCGTCTATCATGGACACAGGCTCGTCGGCCAGGATGAAGTCGGGCCTCAGGATCAGCGCCCGTGCAATGCCCACCCGCTGCCTGATTCCTCCTGAGAGCATGTGGGGGTACTTGGCCGCCATCTCCTCCACGGGCGACAGCCTCACATCCTGTAGCGCTTCGTAGACCATAGCAATGCGCTCTTGTGCGCTTCCTAGTGCATGGATGGCCAGTGGCTCCTCCAGAATCTGGGACACGCTCATGAAGGCATCCAGGCTGGAATAGGGGTCTTGAAAGACGCCCTGCGCCCTCCGCCTGAACCCCTTGAGCCTGGAGTCGGGGAGATGGGTCACATCCTCGCCATCGAAGAAGATGCGGCCACTGGTGGGTTTGAGGAGCCGGAGGGCAGCACGACCCAGGGTTGTCTTGCCGCTTCCGGACTCGCCCACCAACGCCAGGGTCTCGCCCTTCTCCAGGGCCAGGGAGACGCCGTCCAGGGCCTTGACGGGGATGGTCCCCAGAAGCCCCTTCCTGGCTTGAAAGTGCACCCGCAGGTCTTCGATCCTGAGCATCTCTGTCATGGGTCCCCAGCTTCCGCTCGTGGTGAGCCTGTCGAACCAAGAAGCCAGCAGCGGGCCTCGTGTCCTTCCTCGATAGCCTGCCCTGAGCTTGCCGAAGGGGTGAAGGCAGGCGGACTCTCCCTGTCGCAGGGGCCAAAGGCGAAGGGGCATCGGGGATGAAAGCGGCAGCCGGTCGGTGGGCTGGTCAGGTCGGGGGGCGCGCCGGGGATGAACTGCGGAGCCTCGCTGGAACTCAGCCTGGGGATGCTGTTGAGCAGCCTCTGGGTGTAGGGGTGCTGGGGCCTGATGAGCACGTCCTCGGCACTGCCAATCTCCACTGTCTCCCCCGCGTACATGACCGCTATTCTATCGCAGAGGTCGCTGGCCAGGGCTATGTCGTGGGTGATGAAGATGAAGGAGATGCCCAGGTCTCGCTTCAGGTCCTTGAGCAGGTTCATCATCTGGGCCTGGATGCTCACGTCCAGGGCGGAGGTAGGCTCGTCCAGGATAACCAGGCTCGGGTCGAGGACCAGGGACATGGCTATCATCACCCTCTGCTTCATTCCACCGCTCAGCTCGTGTGGGTATCTGTCTACAACCTCCCTGGGAAGCCGCACCAGGTCAAAAAGCTGTAACACCCGCTCCTGGGCCAGCTTCTTCTGGCCCTTATTCTCCAATAAGAAAGGCTCGGCCACCTGGTGGCCCACCTTCAGCACCGGATTGAGGGAGTTCATGGCTCCCTGGAAGACCATGGACATCTTCCGCCATCGTATGAGTCGCCGGAACTCCTCGTCCCGTAGCTCCATGATGTCGTCCCCGTCCAGGAGTACCTGCCCTCGATAGCCGGTGGCGTTTGATGGGAGCAGTCGCATGAGGGCCAACGAGAGGCTGGTTTTCCCCGACCCGGACTCGCCCACGATGCCCAGGGCCTGCCCCTTCTCCAGCTCAAAGGATATGCCGTCTACGGCGCGCACCGGGTCTCCCTGGGTGGCATAGTTCATGTGGAGGTCGCGGACATCCAGCAGGCTCATTGTCGTACTGTCCTTAGCCGTGGGTCTACAACTCGCTCCATGCCCAGAGCAATGAGCACAAAGGTGAGGGCGGTGAGCACTATGAGGATGCCCGGCGGTAGCACCCACCACCAATATCCGACGTACACCGCTCCGGTCCTGAACCCCTGGTCCAGGATCTGGCCCCACGTCGGTATCGACGGGTCGCCAAGGCCCAGGAAGCTGAGTCCCGCCTCTGCCAGTATGGCCGCGGGAGTGAAGAAGATCATCTGGGCGAATACGAAGGGGGCCATCTGGGGGAAGATGTGACGCAGCATGATGCGCCATCGGGAAGCCCCCAGGGCCTTGCTGGCCTCCACAAGCTGCCCCGACCTGATCTGAAGCACCATGGAGCGTATCACAATGGTCATGCCGGGCCAGCCAAAGACGATGAGGACGGCCATGATTAGCCACAACTTCTGACCCAGGATGAAGGCCAGGAATAGCAGAATGGGTAGAAGGGGTATGTTGGTGAGGACATCGGAGAAGCGCTGGATGAAGATATCTGTCTTGCCGCCGGTGTAGCCGCTGATTATGCCCATTGTAGTGCCGATAATCGTGGCCACGATTGACGTTATCAGCCCTATGGCCAGGGCCACGGGAAACCCGAAGATGAGACCCCTGGCCAGGTCTCTCCCTATGGAATCCGTGCCCATCAGCCCGAACTGGGAGCCTCCCACGACGAACTTCACCGCTCCGATGGAGTCTTGCGGGTCCTGGAAGCGGGCCACCACCACAATCTGATACTCCCCTTTAAGGGGCTGGAAACCACCGCTGACCTGGATATCGGGGGTGCCGAAGATGGCCTCGTCAACGTCACCCACCAGACTGTTAGGCGATGCTCGTATGCTGAACTCATCCTCGAGGAACTGGGCCACTTTGCTGGCGACGGAGGAGTCTCCTGTCAGAAACACCCTGAAAGGGGTTTGCTGATACCGGTGGATGGGGGATGTCTCCCCTTGCCGAGGGGCGGATACCACATGCCTGTACAGGGTCAGGCTCTTGCCGTCGGGACGCACCACCGACACGGAGATGGTGGGGGAGGTGACGTGATAGTTGACGTCCTGCAGGGAGAATGATGTGAAGGAGGGTGCCTCGTCGAAGGTGTAGTCAAGGTTGAACGTGTACACCCTCTCTTCTCCCCTTGAGGTGTTCCGTACCTTCGTTGGCTCCAACGCCTCGAACACTGTGTGGTCTACCCGTTTGGAGCCGCGGAAGATGCCGGTCCAGGAGGGCGGGACGTTTTTGGGATTGTCCGCCCACACCGAAGGATTGTTCCAAAGGCGGGTGCCGAAGTCCATGGGGTTGGCTATCAGGGCATATAGGGATATTGCCACCATGACGAGAAAGAAGGTTACGCCTGCTTTCCCCGTGGTGGAGGAGAGCAGCTCCTTCAGGGCGTTCTGCATTCCCCCTCTCATTGATACCGTACCCTGGGGTCGACGACGATGTACAGCACCTCCAGGACGAACCTGGCTGTGACGTATATCAGGGTGAACATGAAGGTGAGGGCCACTACCACGGACTCGTCCACCGACAGGATGGCTTCGTAGTAGAGACGGCCCATGCCCGGCCAATTGAACACCGTCTCCGTGAGGATTGCCCCCGCCACGGACGAGGCCAGACCAAGGATGAGTCCAGTGAGGATGGGAGGAGCGGCTACCCGCAGGATGTGATTGCGCATGACCGCTCCTTCAGGCAGGCCCTTGGCCCTGGCCACGGTGACGAAGTCCTCCCTGGCGGTGTTCATCACCATGGTGCGCACCACGTATGTCCAGGAGCCCGCGGAGATGAGTACCATGGTGATTACTGGGAGAGTGGCGTGCCACAGGAGGTCCAGGAGGCGGGCAAGGCCGCCCTCAGGAGGAGGAGCGCTGTACATGCCTCCCGGGGGAAAAACCCTCACGTTGAAGGCGGAGAGTATTACATAGGTGAGCAGTATCATCAAAATTCCCGCCCACCATGCGGGGAGGGCGTTGGATGTGGCCGCGAAGAGGGACGCGATGCGGTCCATCTTGCTGCCCACCCGGGTGGCCAACTTGACCCCAAAGAACAGCCCGAGAATGGCCGTTATGGCAGAAGCAGTGGTTACCAGGAGCATGGTCCTGGGGAGTCGCTCCCCAATCAGCGCTGTGATTCCGCTGCTCCCCTCGGCTGTCTTGAGGGTTCTGGCCTCCCCCAGGTCCAGGCTGACGACCCTGCCTATCATCTGAGGGAGCCGGTAGTACCAGGGCCGGTTGAGGCCGTAGGACGCCTCCAGTTCCAGGCGGTGCTCCTGGATGACCTGCTCTATCTCATCCACGTCGCGGATGGTCTGTGCCAGGCCCTGCCGTAGTCCTCTGACCTCTTCATTGACAATGGCCGTCAGCATCCTGTCGGAGAAGCCGGTAGCGCCCAGAGTCACCGCCACCATGACCAGCACGGCAAAGAGCACGCCAACGAGGGTGAGGCCTCTTATTGCCAGGGTCTTGGCGATGGACATTGTTACATCGTTGATGAGGGGTTGGCAGGGGCGGTAGTGCCGCCTGTTGATTAGTCTCGTGGAACAGTATACACGCCTTAGGTTTCGTTGATTCTGTAGGGGGCGGTTTCAAACCGCCCCCTACTCTCAGCTCGCGGTGAGCCTGTCGAACAATATGAGAGGAGAATGGAGTCGCCCTCTTCTCCACTTGTCAGAACCTCCGGCGTGATCTCAACACCATAACCAGCAGGCCGGCCGCGATCCCCGCCGCAGCGACGAGAAGTACCGCTATTATCAGTCCCACGGATAAGCCGCCGCCCGTGCTGGCTGTGGGTGTGCTTGTGGCCTGTGTCGTGGGCTGCGTTGCTGCGGTAGCCGTTGCTCCGGGTACCGTGGTGGGTGTTGGCTGCGCAGGAGCGGCGCCAAACTCTATGTCTAGCCGTCGCTCCAGGAGGGTGGCTAGCTCGTCTGAGTAGGCGGCCAGGAAGAGGTAATACAGGTCTCCCGTCAGGGTTGACGTCACCTCCGCGGGTATCCGCACCTCGAACTCGTTGGAAGATATGGCTGCTGCGGAGCCGGAGCTTACTATCTCGCCGGTGGCCGGGTCCTGGAACACATACTGCACCGCCATGTTGCCTGGCCCCTCCATCTCCACATCCGTCACCAGTTCGGCTCCCTCTTTCAAAGTGGTTCCCTCCACACTGACAATCTGGATGGCAGGTGGCTTGCCGTAGTAGAGGTCTCCAGGGTGGAAGGGGTAGCCGGGATCCCTGAACGCCTTGATCTGAGCGAACTGTGCGCTGCTATCGAAGGTCTCCAGCAGATAGGGCCCGTTGCTGATGACCATGTGCTTCTTCTGGGCAAACCAGTCTATGGCCGCACCGTACCTCGCGGCCGCCTCACCTTCGTTCACCAGGGCCTCTCCCCTGATGGTGAACACGTTTTCCGGCACGAAGCCCTTCTCGTCAAACTCCCTGAGGGTGTTCCTCACCAGCCTGGCGTCCCCATCCTGGACCAGGCTGATCCAGTTTACGTTGAAACGGGCCGCCGAGGTGTCGCTGTAGGCAAGCTTTCTCTGTTGAAACACCAGGTCGTCCATGGCCGCCAGTACCTCCCAGGGCATGCTGACCCCTGAGATGCTGGCGTACTGGGCTATGTAGTCGTCCACGAAGTGCCAGAAGTCTACGTAGACCTCCAGCTTGTTGTCTGCGGTGACCCGGAATCCCCGGAAAGTGTCGGTGTAGGGTTTGCTGGTGGTCCCGATGGAGAACTCAATGTTGGCCTTGTCCTCGTTGTACACCATGTCAAAGAGCTGTGCTATAGGGTAAAGCACGTCGGCCATGGTTATGGGCTGCCCATGATGCCACTTTGACTGAAAGTATTTGGAGTAATCGAAGGTGACCTTGCTGGTGGCATGGGTTCCAGTAGGTACGGTGCTCCAGCTTCCGGTGGTAGTATCCCATTGGAAGGCATCGTTGGGGAGAGTCAGCTTGCTGCCAGGGCCAGCGGTCTCCACCTGGTACTGGGCGCGGAAGGGGATGGGAAGGCCGGTGAAGGGATGGGTTGCCAGGGGGGTATCGTGGACGTTGTTCCAGATGTCGTTGCTGTAGACATCGCCAAAGCCCCCCACAGGGTTCCAGGTAGTCCTGTTGGTCCACACCCAGAGATTTCCCACGTTGAGCTGTTGGGTAGTGCCGGGAATGTAGGCCTCCCTGAGGGTCCACACGCTCTTGGGTCCCGAGACCAGGTCTTCGGTAATACCCTGGATGTCGGTTGTCGCGGGGATGTTGTTCACCGCGGTGACAACCCACAAGCGGATGGACTCTTCCAGGCATTCCTGGGTGGCCTCTACGTACAGTTGGTTTCTCTCTTCCAGGTCACCAAAGTCTCCGGTGAAGATGCGCTGCCCCAGCGTGTCGAGCTGTGGGGCAGCGTACTGCCAGAAGCCCACCTCCTGCCAGCCGGGCATGTTGCCCAGCCAGGGGGCGCACATCTGGTTGATGTTGCCAAAATCGTATCTTTCAGGCGCTCCTCTTCCCCATCCCTCGGTGTAGAGGTGCCACTGGAAGAGCTGAGGGTCGGTACCATACACGGTGAAGATGGCCGGCCCAAACTGCTGAGGAATCAGATTCACGGAGAACCCCAGTTTTACCAGATCCACCCGCAGGGTGTTCCCTATATCCCAACGCTCGTCTTCAGTTCTGACTATGAATTTCAGATTGATGCGTTCGTCGTTGAAGTGCCAGAACCCGTCTTTCAGCTCAGCCCCTGCCTGGGTCATGGCCTGGTTCACCAGCTCCATAGCCAGGTCAGGGTCGTAGGCAATTCGTGACTCCTTCAGAAGATCGAAAACGGTCAGGTAGTCGAAGTCGGCAGGGCTTACGTGGGTGAGCATGGGCATAGCAAAGCCCTTGTATATCTCCTGGGATATGTAGGGCCGGTTGACCACGTACTGCAGGGCCTGCCGCACCTCTTTTATTGACAGGGGGTTGAGTTCCCCCTCGGGGGCGGGGGCCGGATTCAGCACTATGGAGATTGTGGAGGCAGGGGCCTGGTAAACGGTGACATCGGGATTGCTCTCCAGTTTCTCCGCCGCGGAGGTCTTTAGACTGAAGATGTACATATCCATGGCGCCGGCCTCCATCTCCTTGGAGGCAATGTCAACGTCGAAGGCGCTGAAGTTGATGGTGTCGGTGGCCGGACCAGGCTGGTCATGAGGAGGAGTGTAGTCCTGGCGGGAGGGGGCCGCGAGGACGAGGAAGAGCGCTGGCGACAGTATCAACCACAGGAATATTCGAGCCTTTATCGTGTGCATGTTCACTATCTTGACCTTTATATGTCAGGGTTTAGAAGTCCCTTTTGCAAACTTGAATTAACTTATCATACTTTAAGTCCCGCTCATGTCCTTCGACAGCGCTCAGGATGAGCGGGACTTCCCCTCCGCTCGTGGTGAGCCTGTCGAACCATACGAGCGGACAAGCCAAGCCGCTCTCGTCCTTGGGCATCTACTCTTTGCGTGCTGCCAACCCTGGCAACGGTCTCAGTGCTACTGCCATCCCCGACTTTCCCATATCTCCACCTCCTTGCTATACTCGCCGCGCCATGCAAAAGCGCGCCCCTGGAGAAGCTAGCCCACTACATTCAACCAAACAGCGCACCCCGTTCCGGCTTCCAGAACGCGAAAAATTCTCCAAACAATCAAAAGTCCCTCAGACACTCACTGGCCACCCGTATCCAGTTCCTCCGCTACTCCTTGAATCGGCACCTCCCGCTGCTCACCCTGCGCCATGTCGCGGAGGATTACAGAGCCTCTTTTCATCTCATCCTCGCCCAGGATGAGGGCGTAGGGTATGCCCAGGGAGTTGGCGTAGCGCAACTGGGCCCGCAGGCTGCGGCCCGCCGGGGCCAGAATAGCCCCCATTCCCTTGCTCCGCAGTTGAGATGCCAGGGAAATGGCCGTCTCCTTGGCATCGTCTCCCAGGTAGGCAACAATGGCTCTTACGGAGTCCTCCACAGGCACCGTCACACCCTGGCGTTTGAGGTTTAGCACCATGCGCTCCATCCCCGCGGCAAAGCCGATGCCCGGCGTGGGAGGCCCGTCCAGCTCCTGAATAAGCCCGTCGTAGCGGCCTCCGGCGCAAATAGTGCTCTGGCTCCCTTCCTCCGGGGGCTGAATCTCAAAGACAGTGCGGGTATAGTAGTCCAAGCCCCGTACTAGCCTGGGCTCCACACTAAAGGGGACATCCAGCCTTTGCAGGTAGCCCAGCAGCTGCTCCCAGTGGTCTTGGCACTGGGAGCAGAGGTGGTCAATGGTTCTTGGAGCCTCCTGCGCCATGGCCATACAGGTCTGATGCTTGCAGTCCAGCAGACGCAGAGGGCTGCGTTCCAGCCTCTCCCTGCAATCCTGGCAAAGGTGTTCAGCCCGAGATGCGTAGTAGTCCTTGAGACGCTCCAGGTAGGTTGGCCTGCACTGGGGATCGCCTATGCTGTTGATGAGCAGGGTGAGGTCCTTGAGGCCCAGGTCCTTCATAAGCTGCCAGGCCATCTCCACGACCTCGGCGTCCACGGAGGGATCGCCATCTCCCAGGGCTTCAATGCCGAACTGATGATGCTGCCGGTATCGCCCTGCCTGGGGACGCTCGTATCGAAAGGCAGGGCCGAAGTAGTGCAGGCGCACGGGTTGTGGCAGATTGTGCATGCCGTGCTCCAGGTATGCGCGACAGACAGGGGCCGTGCCTTCGGGGCGAAGGGTCATGTAATCGCCTCCCCTGTCCTGAAAGGAGTACATCTCCTTCTCCACAATGTCAGTGCCCTGGCCCACGCTCCGCACAAACAAGCCGGTGTTCTCGAACACCGGAGTTGCAAGTTGGCCATAGCCAAAACGGTGTCCCGCAGCCCTGGCCCTGGCCTCTATATAGTGCCAGTGCCTCTGCTCTTCCGGCAGGATGTCCGCCGTGCCTCTGGGAGCACGGTACAAGATGGGCCTCCTCTTTCTAATAGCTAAAGAGAAGAATAGCCTACAGCAGAGGGTTTGCCAAGGCGGGGCGATGATCTAGTCTGCAGCTCAATGCTCGTCCCGTGGTATGAAGAGGTCCCGTCCAATATGTTATGTCCTGACCCAGTACACCCGACTTAATCTCTCAGGAGATATGATAGTGGTTGTGCCCTGGCCACGGCGTGGAATATAATGTAGGTTGGTATATCGCACGGAAGATTCCAGACCATGACCAACGAGAGAGATTACTACCAAGTCCTGGGGGTTCCCCGCAATGCCTCCCAGGAGGAGATAAGGACCAAGTTCCGTCGCTTGGCCCTGGAGTACCATCCCGACAGGAACAGGGACCCCAGTGCCCAGGAAAAGTTCAAAGAGATCAACTCTGCCTACCAGGTGCTCAGTGATCCCCAGAAAAGAGCGCAGTATGATCGCTTCGGCCACCTGGGGATGGGAGCTGGAAGAGGAGCGGGCCGGGGGTTTGAGGGCTCTGAGACCTTTGGAGGCTTCGGGGATATCTTCGATGCCTTCTTCGGTGGCTTTGGCACCCGCACCCGCAGGGCACCCCAAAATGGACGCGACATACGCACCACCACCACCATATCCTTTGAGGAAGCCGTATTTGGGGTGGACAAAGAGATAGAGGTCGGGCGAGTGGAGCCGTGCAGTAGCTGCAGAGGTACCGGCGCAGAATCGGGGAGCTCGCCGGCACAGTGCCCTCATTGCCATGGTACGGGGCAGGTCAGAAGGATCCAGCGTAGCATCTTTGGGCAGTTCACCCAGGTTGGTCCGTGCACCCAGTGCAATGGAGAGGGAAGCATCATAACCAACCCCTGCTCCCACTGCCGTGGGTCCGCGCGAGAACGGCGAAACCGCAAAATCAGGGTGGACATCCCCCCTGGAGTAGAGGACGGCATGCAGGTCCGCCTGACCAGGGAAGGGGATGCAGGGAGCAACGGCGGCATGCCGGGCAACCTGTACATTGAGCTTCTAGTAAAGCCCCACGAGATCTTCCAACGCAGAGACCACGATATTCTCCTTGAGCTTCCCGTAAACTTCGCCCAAGCAGCTTTGGGAGACGAGTTTCAGGTTCCTACGCTGAGCGGCCCGGAAACCATACGTATCCCAGGAGGCACTCAGTCAGGTGCTGAGTTCCGTATCAAAGGTAAGGGAGTCCCTTATTCCGCCAAAGGCAAACGGGGTGACCATCTGGTAATTGTAAACGTGGTCACTCCCAAGAACCTGGACGAACGCCAACGCCAGCTTTTTGCCGCGCTGGCCGAGACTATGAGCAACGGCTCCAAGGATGACAAGGGCTGGTTGGGCAAGATTAAAGACGCCATGGGGAAAGACGGCTAGAGCCTTGTTTTCTATTGGTAGAGCCAGAATCTTAACCTGCCGGAGCCTCGCACCACCGGTGGCCATCGTCCCTCTCCATTCCTTGCCAGCTTCCACTCACGTCAAGTAACTCCCCCTACAGGACTCCTGAGATAGTCTATAAGGGCAAAGGAAGGCAGCAAAAGCAATATGAAATGGCTTGAGTTAAGCCTTCGGGCGCCGGCAGAATACGTGGAACCCCTCTCAGTCGTCTTTCAGCGTTATGGCTATGGAGGTGTCGCCGTGGAGTCGCTGGGGGGCTACAATCCCGACGAAGGCGAAACAGCAGCGGATGACTCCACGGCCATACTCCGCTCCTACCTGCCCATCAACCGCACCACCGAGTCTCGTAAAGAGCAAATCAAGGTAGCTGTGGACCTGATTTCCCGCCTTTGTCCCCTTTCCCCTCTGGAGGAGCGGGTCATGGAAGAGGGCGAATGGATGGAGTCGTGGAAGAGCCACTTCTCCGTGCTGCACATGGGACGGATTGTCATCTGCCCATCTTGGATGGAATACACGGCCAAGCCTGGAGAAGTGGTCATCGGGATGGACCCTGGAATGGCCTTCGGCACAGGCCACCACCCCACCACCCATATGTGCCTTACGGAGATGGAGAAGCTGATAACGCCTGGTATGAAAGTGATGGACGTGGGAACAGGCTCAGGCATTCTGACCATTGCCGCGGCCAAGCTGGGTGCCGACCACGTTCTGGCTTTGGACATAGACCCCATAGCCATAAGGGCCGCACGGGCCAACGTTCGGGCCAACGGCCTCCAGCGCGTGGTCAAGGTACAGCGCCGCACCATATCTTCCCAGGATAGCACCGAGAGCGGGTTTGACCTGGTGGTAGCCAATCTCTACACCAAGGTCATTCTGGACATGGCTCCGACTCTGATGGCGCAGCTTGTCCCACAGGGTCATCTAATAGTTTCCGGCATAATGGCGGACCGAGTGGCGGAGGTGGAAAAGTGCCTGGAAGCAGAGGGCTGCACCCTCCTCCGATTGGACCGCGAGGGCGATTGGGCAGTCCTGGTGGGGTCAAAAACCAGGGGATAGCAATGCACCGGTTCTTTGTAGCCCCTGAGGCATCCAGGAAGCCCAGGCTCGTGTGGATGGCCCTGTAGCCCGGCAGGTGGCCCAGGTGCTTCGCCTCCGCACAGGAGACCACGTTGTGCTGATGGACAACTCCGGATATGAGTACGTCGTGGCGCTCCAGAGTATATCTCCCTCTTGTATCGAAGGTGCGGTGGTGGAAAAACGAGGAGGCTTTGGTAATCCGGGAGTGCTCCTGACCCTTTACCAGGGAGTACTCAAAAGGGACAAATTCGAGATGGTGCTCCAGAAGGGCACCGAGATGGGTATATCTGCCTTTGTCCCCATGTTGTGCCACCGCAGTGTCCCCAGGGCGTCAAAGGGCTTGGCCCATGGCAAGTATCCCCGGTGGCGCACTATCATCACCGAGGCGGCGGAGCAGTCCGGGCGGGCCTGTATCCCATTCCTGGAACCCCCTGGTTCCCTTGAGTGAGGCCTTGGCCGTGGCTTCGGGCGTACGGCTCATGGCCTGGGAGGGAGAGACGGAGAAGGGGTTCAGGGAAACCTTCGTGGAGCACATAGAGAGGATCAAAGGCGAAGGTCAAAGCTTCTTCGTGGGGCCGGAAGGCGGCTTTGAGCCCAGGGAAGTCGAAGAGGCCAGGGCTGCAGGCGTCGTGCCCGTCAGCCTGGGCCGGCGCATCCTCCGAGGTGAGACGGCAGGACTGGCCATGGCCGCGGCTGTGATGTACCAGCTAGGAGAGCTGGGCAAGTAGGTCAACGAACGCACCGATAGACAAGCCAAGGCCGGCTCCCAACATTGGTGCCGGTCAATTTAGCTCACCACATGCGGTCAAAGAACAGTAGCGAGTGAGTTACTTCACTTTTAGGTCGTTCTTTGCCGCCTGGACGATGTTAGTTATTGCTGTATTGACAACCTTAGCTGTCGTTTCTAGGTCGTCATAATAGGACTCAGGTGTGGAGTTGGACCAAACTCGCAATACTGCATGAAGGGATTCAGCTGCCTCTTTGGGCATATAGACGTCTCCAGTAGCATCGGCCTGCTCCACTCTAATCTTTGCCTCATGATTTAGCTTCATAAGCTCTTCACGGTATTCATTGCTATAAGGGAGTCCCTCCGTTTCTTCCCTTAGAAAGGCCCAATTGCAGAATCGCAGAGTCGATAAGTGTCCCAAGATATTGGTATAGTATTCGGCCTTCCTCTCTATGGCATTTCGTTTATCAGACCAGCGGTTCTGAAAATACGCCCCAACTAACCCTAAAGCAGCCCCTACGATTACTCCAATGATCGCTTCCATGTCTTACACTCTTCAAAGCCTTTCCAACGAAGCCTTTAGAATATAATATACTTCCATCACATTCTTGAAAGGGGCTGAGGCATGGCCAAAGTGGAGGACCTTAGGGAAGCGTATTCCAGCCTGGAGCACACCTATGAGATTAGGGGAGAGGAGGCCATAGATGCCTCGTGCCTTCTGGCCTTCGACTACGAGTATCCCCAACAGGAGTGCGAGATAGTAATTGACAGCGATGAGTTCACCGCCGTGTGTCCCTGGACCGGCCTCCCCGACTTCGGAACCCTCACCGTCCGTTACGTGCCCCACGGGAAGCTCCTTGAACTCAAGTCATTCAAGTACTACCTGCTATCCTACAGGCAGGTGGGAATAGTCCAGGAGCACGCCGCCAACCGCATTCTCCGAGACCTGGTGGAGGTGTGCCAACCCCGCCGCCTGGCCCTGACCCTGGACTACAAGACCCGGGGCGGCATCCACACCGCAGTAGACGTAACATACCCGGCCCCAGAGATGTAACGTGGTGGAGACCAAAGCCTACCCATCAAGAGTAACGCCAACCTTCGTGGTGGTGGCCGCCCTTTTCGTCACCTGCCTCATCACCGCAAACATCATAGCCGTCAAGCTGGTGAGCATCTTCGGGCACGTTCTCCCCGCTGCCATCATCATCTTCCCCCTGAGCTACATAATCGGGGACATTCTCACCGAGGTATACGGCTATCGCTATGCCCGGGCGGTCATATGGCTTGGCTTCCTCTGTAACCTGGTAGCAGTGGCGGCCATCTGGGGCGGGGGTCTCCTGGCCTCGGCCTCGTTCTGGGGCCACCAGGAGGCCTACGACACCATCCTGGGCTATACGCCCCGCCTTCTTGGGGCCTCCTTCGCCGCCTATCTGGTGGGAGAGCTGGCCAACTCCGCTATCCTGGCCAGGATGAAAGTCTGGACCCGGGGCCACTGGCTATGGAGCCGCACCATCGGCTCAACAGTGGTCGGGCAGGGGATCGACTCTCTGGTATTTATCACCCTGGCCTTCGGGGGCACGGACTCCCCCCTCGCACGGCTCATCCTGACCCAGTGGACGGCCAAGGTCATCTATGAGACCGCGGTCACCCCTCTGACCTATCTGGTGATTGGATGGCTAAAGCGGCGGGAAGGGATGGACCACTACGACTACGACACCAGCTTCAACCCCATTCCCCTTCTACGCGGGGGCTGATTCCACTTTCTCTCGATCACATGGCCCCACCATCATGCCGCCCCATAACATCCTCATGCCGTTTACGTGCGCTCCTCGTAGAGCGTCTCAGAACAGCCTCTCCAGCCTAAAGGCCAGAAGCTCTCCGCCGGCACCCAGGGTCCAGTACCAGATGAGGTAGCTTCCGGCGCCGATGAGGGCCAGATTCCCCGCAACGCCCATGTAGGGGAACACGCGACGAAGCATCTGTGACACCGTCTCCCTGAAGAAGACTACCCCCAGGGTTACCCCCGTGAGCACCATTCCCATGCCCAGGCCATAGCTGGCAAATCGTAGCAAAGAGGAGAGCAGGTCCAGGTCACCCAGGTTCTGCCCGGCGAGGATACCCACCGCGGCCAGGAATATGGGGAAGGCACACCCCAGCGAGCAGATTGCATAGGCCATGCCGAAGAGGAATACCCCCTTTACACTGCGCTCGTTGCTTGTGCTCACCCTGGTAGCGGCCCAGATTCCCATGTGCTTTCCACTGATGAGCAGCCACAGGCCCAGGAGAGCGATCCCAATGCCCACGCCCAACCCGGCGAAGGGGACGATGTTGAAAATGGCGTCTCCACCAACGGTGATGATAAGCCCCACGGCCAGGGATAGGACCACAAATCCCGAGGTGACCACCCCTCCCAGGTAAAAACCCCGCAGCACGGCCCTCAGAGGGTCGGTGGTCTCAGCGCCGCCGCTCAACTGATACCCTATGTACGCCGGAAGCATGGCCGCACCGCAGGGGTTGAAGGCAGCCACCATCCCTGCACCGAAGGCGAAAGCCACCGGCACGTCAAAGAGGGAGTCCAGCACAGGTTCTCCTTTGAACCTTGAACATCAGACCATTATACACATGAAACCGCTGGGACGATTCAAGCCCGTTGCCTTTGGTTATCGCTAGTGGTAGTGCACAACCTAGTTGCTTGATAGTTCATAGTAGCACTCAATAGCACTCAGAACAATCTGGACATCCCCAGCCTGGGACAGCTCGTCTTCGGTAACGTCTGCCACAGATCTCAAGGCAGACAGGTATCGTAATGCAACGCCGCTTGAATTGAAGTCGATGCAGCTTGAAAAAGACCCAGCAATTGAGCCAGGGAAGTCCCTAGAAAGCCTTGCTAGGGGCTTGGAAGTCGATGCTTCTGTGGGTGCCATCGCAGAATGGCTTGTTGGAAGACCCTCCGCAACGACACAATGCGATTTTGTCGCCCTTTAGCTGGTACTCGGCACCTTCGCTGTCAACCAGCCTCATGGGCCCAGCGACCACGAAGGGACCGTTCGGAAGTAGGGTGATTGTCACTTCTGCCATGCGAGCCTCCTCACCAGTTGTGACCAACAGTATAGCATTGCCCAGTGGCCATCACGAAATAGGAATTAAATCAGAGATCCAAGAAGCTGACCATCTGCTCAAAATCGACGGTGCCGCTTTCACCCACGTTTTCAACCTCGATCCCCGCCTCCGTTGCAGCAGCCAGTGGGTTGAGTCCACCGACGAGCACCATACCGATTCGGTTCAATCCCACCGCAATCTGGCAGATCGACTCACTGGTATTGCCCAGGAGGTAGATCCCTCCAAAGCCAGCCGCTTTGAGCATTGGAACGACTTCCTCAACGACTGGCCTGGCAGGCCCAGGCATCTCCCTGAAATTGGCAAGTATCCTGCCGCTGCCTGTGCTGACAGCCTGGTTTACACTGGTCATCTTGGCACGAATGTACTGCTCAGAGGGGTCCAGGGAAGTGCCACCATACTCGATCATCGCTACAAAGCGTCGGGGCCTCTGGTGCCTGATTTCGAGTACCCCTCCGAACTTAGATTCCGTAGGGACACCGCGTTTGAGCAGTACCCCGTTTATGACTACACTGCAAACTGTGGCCAGACCCACTTTGCCCTTTGGGATGACCACATCGCCAAGTTTCCCCCCTTCTTGCGCCGTTGCCACTAGCTCACTGGCGCACAACCCCGCCTTGAACGTATCCCTCATGGCTGTAAGGGCCTCGGTAAATCGCTCCTTGTCGATGAGGGACGTGTTTATGGGAACCTGGCCCGTCCGTTTCTCTGGGTCAAAGGTGGTAAGAAAAGCCAGCAACTCAAGCCTGTGCCGCATGAAGCTTAACTGTTGGGGAGCCAGCGCCAGCTGCTGCTCTTCGAGTCCCTCGGCAGTGATCATCCTGCCGTCTCGTCCTAGAGGAATGGTGAAACCCCTCTCGTCTGTTGTTTTCAGGTGGTATCTGACGGCTCTCTCGCTCAGGTAAACGCCATGGTGCTCCAGTTCTCGCGCGATGGCAATGGACCCCATCGGCCCAGGGGATTCGCTCAGAACTCTGAGAATGGTTATGATCTTCTTTTCTGCGTCGGAAATCGTATCCTGCAGCATGCTAACCTTTCACTGTCCTTCCCAAAGGATCACGACCATTCTATCACCCTCTCCGTGAAAGGCAAAACCATGCCATGTAGACCCAGACACCCGGGCATAGACTCAAGCGAGCAGTGTCTAGGGCCAGTGCAAACTCCTGTATTTCCTATGCGTTGGCTAAAGTATCGGTAGGTAGTTCTTAATCTCATACTCAGTGACCTGAGTACGATTGCTATTCCACTCTATCTCCTTGTTTCTAAGGAAGGCATAAAAAACGTGATCGCCAAGGACCTCGCGCACCAGTTCACTTTGCCGGGTCAGAAGGATGGCTTCCCATAGACTAGCAGGCAGAGTCTCTATCCCCTTTCCCTCCCTTTCCTCTTTCGTCATCTCATACACGTTCTCTTCTACGGGGATTGGAACTTCGTATTCCTTCTCGATTCCTGCCAGCCCAGCAGCCAGCATTACGCTGAAGACGAGATAAGGGTTACACGCTGGGTCAGGTGACCTGAACTCTACCCTGGTAGAGTTCTCTTTGCCAGGCTTATACTCCGGAACCCTGACCAGGTCTGACCGATTCCGCCGCGCCCAGGAAAGGTATACCGGCGCTTCGTAGCCGGGTACCAACCGCTTGTAGGAGTTGACCCATTGGTTACAGACAGATGTGATTTCAGGAGCATGTTTCAGTAGTCCGGCCAAATAATGCTTGGCCACGCTGGAGAGATGATATGGGTCATTGACATCAAAGAAAGCGTTTCTCCCGTCTTTGAACAGTGACTGGTGCACATGCATGCCACTGCCATTGATGCCGAAAACAGGTTTGGGCATAAAGGTAGCATAAACCCCGTTCTTTAGAGCTATTTGCTTGACTATCAGTCGGTAGGTCATCACATTGTCGGCCATGGTCAGGGCATCGGTGTATCTCATATCTATCTCGTGCTGGCTGGCGGCAACTTCATGGTGAGAATACTCAACGCCAATGCCCATCTCCTCCAGCATAAGAACCGTCTCTCTCCTGAGATCATTAGCTGCGTCCAGAGGAGTGCAGTCAAAATAGCCCCCCTCATCCAGGGGCTCGGTTCCCTTCGAATCCCGGAAATAGAAGTACTCCAGTTCAGGCCCCACGTAGAACGTATAGCCCTTGTCTGCTGCCCGCTTCAGATTTCTCTTCAGGACATACCTGGGATCTCCTTCGAAGGGCTCACCGCCCGGCTTCAAGATGTCGCAGAACATCCTGGCCACAGCATTGCGCTCCTCGGGCCTCCAGGGGAGGAGACGGAAGGTATCGGGGTCCGGCAGGGCCATCATGTCGCTCTCGTCAATCCTGGCAAAACCCTGGATAGAAGACCCGTCAAAACCCATCCCTTCCTCCAGGGCACCCTCAAGCTCCTCCACTGTGATGGCAAAGCTCTTTAGCATACCCAGGATGTCGGTGAACCACAGCTGTATGAACTTTACGTCCTGCTCCTTTGCCGTCTTGAGCACATATTCCCGGCTCTGTTCCCTGGTCTTGGTCGTCACTGCAAATCTCCTTTCACCCAGATAGCGTTCTCGCCTTCATCGCCAGTCCTGAACCGTCCCACATTGTCAACTGGAATGACGAACATCTTCCCGTCTCTTATCTCGCTCGTCCTGGCGCTTCTGGGGATGGCGCTCGTCGTTTTGCCCACATCCTCGCGAAGCCAGTTCCGGGAAGGCGGTCTCCGATACCATCAAGAGCACTAGGCCCAAGCAATGAAAACCCAGGTGGTATCGGCGGAATCCATCATCTCACAGAATGTCTCCCCATGACTCGGTTTTGTTTTCTGGAAACATATTCTTGAAGTATTGTTACAGACAGGTTACCTCCAGGTTAAGTTTGTGTTACCAGACTAGGGGTCCTGTGAACCAGATGGCTCTCTGCCAAACTGGGTGATAGGCCATCCATGTCCCGGACTTGCTTCGCTATGGATTCCACAGCGCTTTCCTGGTCGGAAGCCAGCCGACACGTGAAGCCGCTCTGGACAAGTCCTGAACGCAGATCCCTACCCCTCTGAGTTTCGTCAGCAAGGATCAGCACCTTAGACAAGGGTAGCCCGTCTGCTGGCAGGAGAACCAACTCCACCTGTGGCCTTCCTCGACGCCATGGAGACCCCTGGGTGCGCATCCTCTTGGACAAGGCCAACCGCCACCCATCCCAAGGACCTGAACGCCCTGTTTGGCTACTCAAGCCAGACCATTCAAAAATGTCATGCCGCCCCCACCTCCGGGTGGGGGCGGCATAGTGCTCAGGAGATTTCAGCCCAGCCTAATACAGCCCCACTGTTTTCTCTGTTGCAGGGTCAATGTCCACGTCAACAGATGACCACCATCGTGGGCACATTGAAGGCTTTGACAATCCCTACACTAAATCTATCTTGTCTCCCTCGCTAGTCTACGTCGTGAAGCCCTCTGACCTTTCCAGTGACTACGTCAACATCAACTTTCCTAAAAGCTGGGTCGGAACCGGTCCCGGGCATCAGGCTGATGTCTCCAGCAACTGGGCAGAGGAATTTGGCGCCGGAGTAGATCAGGACATCACGGATGGGCAGGGTCCATCCCTTGGGTACGCCCTTGAGGGTGGGATTGTGGCTCAGGCTCAGGTGAGTCTTGACCATCATGGTCGCATACTCGTCATACTTGGTGTCACTCTCGAAATTCTTGGCTTTGGCCTCAGCTTCGGCAGACCAGGAAACACCATCGGCTCCGTAGACCACCTCAGCAATCCTGGCCACACGGTCTCGCAGCTTCATCTCATTGGGGTACAGGAAGTGGAAATCATTCTCCTCATTGCAGGCTTCCTTTACGGCATCAGAAAACTCTTGAGCGCCGTCGCCACCATTTGCATAATGGGTCGACACGGCACAACGTGCTCCCGCCGCCTCAGCTGCCCTGCGGACTATGGCAACCTCTTCCTGGGTATCGGTGGGGAAACTGTTGATGCACACCACGGGGTTGATGCCCGACGCTCTGATGGTATTGATATGGTGGAGCATGTTGACACACCCCTTCTCCACCAACTCCGGGCTGGATTCCTTGTAGGCCGCAGGCAAGGCAACACCAGCTACTACTCTGGGCCCGCCACCATGCATCTTCAGTGAACGGATGGAGACAACAAGCACCGAAACGTTGGGCTTGAGGCCGCTGTAGCGGGACTTCACATTCCAGAACTTCTCAAAGCCAATATCGGCAGCAAAGCCACTCTCAGTGACATGATAGTCAAACATCTTCAGCCCTAGACGGTCAGCAATGATAGATGACTGGCCCACCGCAATGTTGGCGAATGGTCCAGCATGCACCATGCAGGGCTGATACTCAGCCGTGCAGCACAGGGTGGGGTTGATGGTGTTGCGCATCCACGCAGTCATCGCTCCAGCTACCTCAAGGTCTGCAGGAGTAACCGGATTGCCCTGCCTATCATAGGCTACCGTGATATTGTTCATTCTTTCCCGCAGGTCAGCCAGGTCTTTGGCAATGGATAGCATAGCCATCAGCTCAGAGCTTACTGCGATGGCGAATTTGGACTCCATGAGGTAGCCATTCATCCGCCCGCCGTGGCCGATGGTGATGTTGCGGAGAGCCTGGGCACAGTAGTCCATAATCCAGGCCATCTCCACCCGGTTAGGGTCAACATCCAGGCGGCGCATTCGGCTCAGCCTGGCCAGCCGGTCATCATCGTAGTTGCGCTCATGCTGCATTCTGGAAGTAAGAGCCACCATGGCCAGGTTGTGGGCATTCATAATGTCATTGATATCGCCGGTGAGACCCATGGAGAACTCGGAATGGGGTATAAGCACGGAGTTGCCTCCCCCAGCGGCGGTGCCCTTGACATTCATGGTGGGACCGCCGGAAGGCTGGCGAATGCAGCCACCCACATTCTCTCCTTGCTTGCCCAGACCCTCTATGAGACCCATCGTGGTCGTCGTTTTTCCTTCTCCGAGTGGCGTGGGGGTAACCGCCGTCACCTCAATATACTTGCCGTCCGGCCTGTCCTTCAGACGGTCCATTATCTTCAGGAAGTCGAGCTTGGATACCTTCCCATAAGCAAGTAACTCATCCTTTTGTAGCCCCAGCTTATCTCGCCACTCCTCGGGCATCGGCATGTGCTCTTCGGCTGCATCAGCAATCTCCCAATCCGCCATTTTTGACACGTCGTAGGGCATCCTTCTCCTCCTTCATTTTTTCATGGAAAAGGAGGTGAGCCTCTTTGTGCTCTCCTCCTTTTCCGTTTTACCTACTTGTCTCAGCTTGTACCCTTCATTTGATTAGCCAATATGGAATAGGCTCTGAGACCCTTCCCCTGGCCATCCCTATGTTGGACATATAACTGCAACTCCTCATCAAGGCTCAGCGGTCTCCCCTCAGGCCCTCGTCTCTTCGGTGGTTCCCACGCGTTCGCCAGGAGTAAAGTACTGAGGCGATTTCTTGTGCGGCCTTAGCTTCTCCTCCATCTCTTCGTTCATGACGAAGCCGGAGACGTGCATCAGGGTATCGCTCGGCAGGCGGTCGTCAATGAACTCCCGTTCCATGGAGGCCAGGCAGGGATACTGGTGGCTTGCGAGCCCCGCCTTGGGCACCGCATCCTCCACCGCAGTCCCCTCCAGCCTTTCGGCTGCATGGTGAGTGGCACCGCAGGGAGACCCTCTTACCACCTCAATCTTCTCGATAATACCCGTTTGGTCATTCACCGTCAAGTTAAGCTTGGGCTTGCCAAAGTGCCGGGCAAACTCCGAGATAGTCTCGCTGCTGTATGGTTGCGCCGACCGCCTGAAGCCTGCCGTCTCCTCGGTCAGGGTACAGAAAGGTTTGGGGAAAGCGGACTCTATCCCCATCTTTTCCAGATCGCACTGGATCTGGTTCTTCAGGCCCTCAGGCATCCAGGCCGAGTCATCAATGGGGCACAGAACAGCCTTGGCTCCCGAGAGGCGGGCTATGGCTGGAATAAGCTGCGCTGCCGTGGGACTTGCGGTGCAGCCCAGGACCATATCCACCTGAGGCAGCGTTTCAGGCAGGAACTCCTCAGGGTCATCCAGAATGATCGGCAGTGCCACTGGTGGCTGGTAGGTCTCTATTGTCCAGTCCGTGGGGCCTCGCTTTCGGATATTATCCACAAATCTCTGCCCCCAGTTGTTCTGGACAACCGCCAATATGCGCATCTTCCCCCTCAAGTTGCCCCGGCTCCGGAACCCCCGAAGCCGTGCCGGACTTGGTCAATCTTGTATATATGTTCAACTCACAAGGCTGTGGCGACGGAGAACGGGTGTCGGGTCTTGGAAATGCTTGCTAAGACCCAGCGCCGCGGGAGAGAGTCCAAAGGCCAAGCCCATGAGCTCGGTGAAGTAGACAATAGGTAGAGGCTCCGGGTGGCTACCGTTAACTGCGTGCCCGCCCTGGTAGGCATCCAGGTTGGCCTGACAGAGGGGACAGGCCGCCACCACCAGATCGGCGCCCACCTCTCGGGCATTCTCCAGTATCCTGGTGGTGAGCCTGGTCACCAGGTCCGGCCTGGCCAGGGCGAAGGAGGCTCCGCAGCAATCGGTCTTGTATGACCAGTCCAATGGCTCAGCGCCCAGGACCGACACAAGCCTATCCATATCAACGGGGTACTCGGGGTGGGCATCGCCCGCGACGGCAGGGGGCCGAACCAGCAAACACCCGTAGTAGCAGGCCAACTTCAGGCCCGTCAGGGGCTGGGTCACCTTCTCTTTGATGGCATCTAGCCCCACGTCTTTCACCATCACGTCAAGCAGGTGGCGCACCCGCACGCCGCCCCTATAGCTCAGGCCCACCTCGCCCAGAGCCGCGTCCACCTGCGTGCGGAGAGGGGAGTCCTGGGCCAGGAGTTGGTTTGCTTTCTCCAGGGCTTCAAAGCAGCCGGAGCAGGGGGTGACCAACTCTTGGCTGCCGCCTCGTTCCGTCAGGGCCAGGTTACGCCCGTTCAGGCTCAAGTAGGATACATCGTCCAGGGTCTGAAAGCAGGTGGCTCCGCAGCAGTTCCAGTCCTCTAGCTCCAGCATCTCCATGCCCAGCACACGAGTGACCTCCTGGGTGGACATGCCATAGGGTCGACCGCTGGAGGATAGGGAACATCCAGGGAAGAAAGCGTACCTCATGCTGACCCCTTCAGGCTGCGGGCCTTACGCAGCATGGCCTTCACCGCTTTGCCGCTCCGGTGCCTCTCCCCCAGTATGGGCAGACGTCCCTGGCGGAGGAGCTGAAGGCCCATCGCCCTGTTTTTCAACGCCTCCCGGGGGTCTGTGGAGAGGTAGAAACCAGCCAGCATCGGCAGCTCACGGATACGGCCGTAACGCTCCACCGATCCGGAGAATGCCCTGAGAAAGGCGGGTACAGTCGCCTTCTTGGACGTCAGTCCCTGTTTCATGGCGATCCCCTTCAGAGAGTACATCAGGTCGGTCACCGGCACGCCCTGGGGGCAGCGCGCTGCACACAGATAGCACCCCACACAGGTCCAGATAGCCCTGCTCTCAAGCAGGCGCTCGGCATTACCAAGCCGCACCAAGCGCACCACCTGGTGTGGCCTGAAGTCCATGGCATCCGCCAGAGGGCATCCCGAGGTGCACTTCTTGCACTGGTAGCACAAGGCTACCTGGGAACCGTAGCGGTTCTCCATCTCTTCGGCCGCCGCCGTCCGTGGCTGTGCTTCTACTTCTAGCATCTGTTCCCTAGCTTCCCGACGAGGCGGAAGCAGCCAGGCGCATGGGTAGCGGCTTCAGGCCCGCCGACTCCACAATCTCGCCCACCGCCTCTTCCCACTCCACGGCCATAATGTGCACCCCGGCAATTCCCGGAATCTCGCGCATCTGCTGGATTGTCTCCACGGCAATCTTGATGCCTTCCTTACGTGCTGCCTCGCCCCTCTCAACCCCCGACATCCTCTGGACGACCTCGTCGGGCACATCCATCCCGGGCACCCTGTCCCGCATGTACCGAGCGACGTTTACCGACCTGAGAGGCCCGACTCCCGCCATGATATACACCTGCTCGTGGATGCCCCTGTCCCTAACCTCCTTCATCCACTCTTTGAAGCGCGGAATGTTGTAGATAAGCTGCGTCTGGATGAAATCGGCCCCCGCCTTCACCTTCTTGGCCAGGCGCACGGCCCTGAACTGGAGGGGGTTGGCAAAGGGGTTCTCCACAGCACCTATGAAGAACCTTGGCTCCGGGTCCAACTCCTCGCCACACTGGAACCGTTTCTCGTCACGCATATCTCGCACCATCTGGGTCAACTGGACGGAGTCCAGATCGAAGACGGGCTTGCTCTGGGGATGGTTCCCCTGAGTGGTGTGGTCGCCTGTCAGGCACAGCATATTCTTGATGCCCAGAGTCGCCGCTCCCAGCAGGTCCGACTGGATAGCCATTCTGTTGCGGTCCCGACACGTCATCTGAACAATGGGCTCCAGCCCTTCCTGCAAGAGCAGGAGGCCGCAGGCGATGCTGGACATACGGACAACGCTGGTCTGATTGTCGGTAATGTTGGCCGCCACCACGTGGTCCTTGAGGAGCCTCGCCTTATTTCGCACCACCTCTCCGTCCACCGACTTGGGTGGACCCACTTCGCCCGTTGCGACAAAGCGCCCCTCTTCCAGGGCTTGCTCCAAGCTGCTTCCTGCTTTCATAGCTTCAGGTCCTCCCTGATGATGAAACGGCTGCCCCCACCCAACCCCTTGCTCCAGTCCTTGGGGGGCGTGATCTCCTCCAAGACGTCCAGGAGACCTAGCGTCTCCAGCCGGTGGTAGATGATCTGCCAGCCGCAGGGGATGTCGGGAGAGATCTCACACTTGTCATCCCGGGTAACGCCACCGCAAGGCCCGTTTAGGAGGCCCTTGCTGCATCGGACCACGGGGCAGACGCCGGCAAAGCGACCCAGTACACAATCGCCGCAGGCCGCGCACCGGGCGCTCCACACGCCCTGCTCCAAGGGGATACCCAGGAAAGATGTGTTGAGCCCCGGATAGACTCTAACGTTGGGAAACCGCTCGGCAATGGCCTGCACGCCGATGCCACAGGCCAGGGATAGCACCGCATCCGCCGAGGTGATCTCCTCCGCCACCTCATCCAGGAACTCCCACTCGCACTGGCGCTGCGCGGTGGCTTCCACAAACTCCCCCTCTCTCCCATCCACGGCGTCGGCCATTCGCAAGCTGGAGGCCAGGATTCCCACCTCCTTCTCCCCGCCGGCGAAACATATGGAGACACAGGTGCCACAGCCCAGGACGAGCACCTTCTTGAAGGGAGCAACCTCGCCCCTGATCTCGTCCAGAGGTTTCTGCTCCGCTATAATCATCGGGCCACCTCCTTCTTCTGCCGGGAGATGGGAGAGGGCCCCCGCTCTCGGATTCGCTCTGTCATTTCCGTGGCTATCTGGGCAAAACGCGGCCCTTCCGATGAGGAGAGATTGTACATCTCCAGGCGCTCACCGCCTACCCCGACGGCGTCCAGCAGCTGCTTAGCGTACTGCACCCGGCGCTTCGCCTGTATGTTCCCAGTGAGGAAGTGGCAGTTGCCCTCCATGCAACCAACCACCATCACGCCGTCTAAGCCTCGCTCAAAGGCGCGCAGAATGTGTATCACGTCCACGCGGCCGGTACACGGCAGCTTGATAATCAGAATGTTGGGAGGGTAGTGAAGTCTCATCGAACCTGCCAGGTCCGCTGCGGCGAAGCCTCAATACTGGCAGCAGAAGGCAACAATCTGAGGCTCGAATCCGTTGGTCGTCATACCGTCACACCTCCCGTCGCTATTAGCTCTGCCATTCCCTCTATTTTTATCAGCACCTGATCGTCCCTATAGTGGAGCAGTTGGATGGCCTTGGCCGGACATTCGCCAGCGCATAGTCCGCATCCCTGGCAAGCGGCGGCCTCAATGACGGCCACGTCGCCGCTGATGATGGGCACATTGTAGGGACAGATACGCACACAGGTGAGACAGGCCGTGCACTTCTCCTCATCAACGCTTGCCACCACCCCGCCCACCATCAACTCGTCCTTGCCGATGATCCGGCTGGCCCGGGCGGCGGCCGCCTTCCCCTGGATCATGGCCTCCTCCACGGACTTGGGGTAGTGGGTCACGCCGCACAGGAAAGCACCGTCCGAGGCGAAGTCCACCGGGCGCAGCTTGCTGTGGGCCTCCTGGAAGAACCCTTCCTGGGTCTGAGGTACCTTGAAGACCTTGCTCAGCTCCTCGGCCCCCTTCGAGGGCACTATAGCCGTGGAGGAGACCAGAAGGTCGGCAGTAAGCGTGAACCGCTCCTTCAGGCTCGGCTCCGTGAAAGAGACCTCAATCACCTCTCCCGCCGGTTGCACAATCGGCAGATCCTCATCGGAGTAGCGCACGAAGATGGCCCCTGATTGCCTGGCTTCGGTGTACATCTCTTCTCGGGTGCCGTAGGTGCGAATGTCCTTGTACAGTACGAACACCTGGCAGGAGGGATTCAACTCCTTGAGCTTGAGGACGTTCTTCATGGTAACGGTACAGCAGACACGACTACAGTAGAAGGGCTGCTCCTCCCACGGTCCAACACACTGGATGATCACGATGCGCTTCGCCTGCCTCAGCCTTGAGTCGTCGGCCTGAAACGCCTTCTCCAGGTCGCCCATGGTCATTGCCGCGGGGTGCTGGCCAAGCAGGTAGTCGTCCCCACGGTACTCCCGGCCGCCGGTGGCGATGATGATAACGCCATGCTCAATGAGGCGCTGGGTCGGATCGCCGCGGCTGGCCACCGTGGTCTTGAAGTTGCCCACGAAACCTATGAACTTCACCACCTCGCAATCGGTCAGGACCTCGATGTTGTCGTTGGCTTGCACCCGCTCCAGGAGCTGGGATACCAGCTCACGGCTGTTCAAGCCAGAGGTCAGGGTGTCGTGCTCTAACAGCAGGCCCCCAAGCTGGGGTTCCCGCTCCACCAGGGAAACGGGAAAGCCCTGCTCGGCCAGGGAGAGGGCCGCCGTTACTCCGGACACGCCGCCGCCCACCACCAGGGCATGATTGCTTAGCCCCTGGGAAAGCTGGTATAGCGGTTCAAGATGGCAGGCACGGGATACCGCCATGGCCACCAGCATTTTGGCCTTTGCCGTGGCCTCCTCGGGAACATCGCCATGCACCCAGCTACACTGATCGCGTATGTTAGCCATCTCGAACAGATAGGGGTTCAGCCCCGCCTCCCGGATGTTCTCCTGAAACAGAGGCTCGTGGGTGCGGGGAGTGCAGCTCGCCACTACCACGCGGTTCAGGCGGTGCTCGGCGATGGCATCGCACATGGCCTTGAGGGAATCCGTGGAGCAGGCAAACATAACGTGGTCGGTGTAGACCACGTGGGGAAGCTCGCTGGCAAAGCGTGCCACCTCTGCCACATCAATTACCCCGGCAATATTGGAGCCGCAGTGGCACACGAAGACGCCCACCCGTGGCTCCTGGCCATCCAGGGGTAGCTCCGGTGGAAACTCCCTTGGCCTGACCAGGGTTCCGCGAACCGGGGCAAGGAGTCTCTGCACCTCGCCCGCGGCTCCGCTGGCTTCCATTACCGAATCTGGGATATCCTTGGGCCCACGGAAGGCCCCACCCATGTAGACGCCCGGGCGAGCCGTCTCCAGGGGCGTCGCAGGCAAGGCGGCGCCGAAGCCAAAATCGTCCAGATTCACCCCCGCAACGGAGGCAAGCTCCTCCACGCCCTTGGGAGCAGTAAGCCCAACGGAGAGTACCACCATGTCGAACTCCTCGGTGAGTAGCTCCCCCGTTTCGTCTTCGTACTGGAACTCCAGGTTCTTGCTACTGGGCAACTCTTTCAGAGCGGAGGCGCGGCAGTGGACGTACCGGATGCCCTGCTCCTGAGCGCGCCGGAAGTAAGCGTCAAACCCCTTGCCGAAAGCCCGCAGGTCCATGAGGAAGACGGAAAGTTCGGCATCGGGGGACAGGTGCTCCCTGGCCAGTGTCGCCTCCTTGGTGGCGTACATGCAACACACCGCCGAGCAGTACGAGTGCTCCTGGTCCCGAGAGCCAATGCACTGGAGCCAGGCAATCCTTCTGGGCTCCTCAGCGTCCGAAGTGCGTAGAATGTGGCCCTGGGTAGGCCCGGCCGCGCTGAGGAGCCGCTCGAACTGGAGGCTGGTGACCACGTTGGGGTACCGCCCGAAGCCGAACTCCTCGGAGAGCCCGGCGTCGTACACGTCGCTGCCAGGGGCAAGGATAACCGCTCCAACGCCTACATCCATCATCTCGTCCTTCTGGTCGTAGTTGATGGCTCCGGGACCGCAGAAGGCCTCGCAGGTCTTGCAAGAGCCCCGCTGGAAATAGAGGCAGGTGTCCCTATCAATGACCGGGACCTTGGGTATGGCCTGGGCAAACGAGATGTAGATGGAGCCACGCTGGGCCAGCCCGGCGTCGTGCTCCGAAAGGATGGGCCTGAGCTCCCTATCGGTGATCCCTGAAAGCTCGTGGGTGGACAGGGGACAGACGGAGACGCAGGCCCCGCAGGTAAGGCAAATGGGAGAGAATCGGTCGAAGGGAGGGCTCACCTTGCGCGTTGAGCCGCGGTTGACGAAGTCAATGGCGTTGACCCCCATCCGCTCCTTGCATATGCGGATGCACAGGCCACATAGGATACAAGTTTCGTTGTCGGGAGTGAACCGCTTGAGCCTGGCCTCGTCGGCGCCAAACTCCCGCGCCAGTTCCTGGACGCGGGGCACCTCGGGACATCGCAGGCAGAGCATCTCAGCCACCAGCCGGCGCGCCTTGACCACCCGTGGGGAGTCGGTCTTTACCTCTATTCCCTCCTCCACAGGATAGCTACAGGAGGCGCTTAGCCTGGACCTCCCGGCGATCTCCACCACGCACAACCGGCAGGCTCCCTCCGGGAGGAGGCCCTTGTGATAGCACAGTGTTGGTATGTTGATACCCTGGGCGCTGGCGACCTCAAGGATAGTCCTACCCGACTCCGCCTCAACCTCGCGCCCGTCTATAGTGAACCTGACCATAGCCTCTCCCTCTATCCGGCCCTTCTGGCCCTAACCACAACCCTCTCATCCTCAGGAATTGGTTCCGGCACCGGCACGCCGGACAGGCGAATTACCGCGCTGAAACGCTTGGGACACACGTCGTAGCAGGTGCCGCACTTGGTGCACTTCTCCTGGTCGATGATGTGGATCTGGTCCCTGGCCCCGATGACCGCCTCCGCCGGGCACTCCCTGGAGCAAATGAGACAGGCCTGACATTTGGAGGGATCAATATAATAGGAGGTGAGCGCCTTGCAGGCAAAGGCGGGGCACCGTTTCTCCAGGATGTGGGCCCGGTACTCGTCCGCGAAGTAGCGTATGGTGGTGAGCACTGGGTTGGGTGCAGAGCCTCCCAGGCCACAGAGAGAGGAGTCGATGATGGTATTGCCCATCTCCTCCAGCAGCTCGATGTCCTCTTCCCGGCCCCGTCCTTCGGTGATGTCGGTGAGGATCTCGTGCATCCGCCGCACCCCTTCCCGGCAGGGAACGCACTTTCCACAGGACTCCTCCACGGTGAAAGAGATGAAGTATTTGGCCACATCCACCATGCAGGTGTCCTCGTCCAGGACCACCAGGCCACCCGATCCCATAATGGAGCCAGCCTCGGTCAGCCTCTCATAGTCCACCGGCATGTCTGCCAGGTCAGCGGGGATGCAGCCGCCGGAGGGACCTCCCGTCTGGACGGCCTTGAACCCCCTGTCCTCTGGGATGCCTCCGCCGATATCGAAAACGAGGGAGTGCAAGGATGTCCCCATGGGCACTTCCACCAACCCGCTGTTCCGGACCTTGCCCACCAGGGAGAAGACCATTGTCCCCTTGCTTTGCTCGGTGCCGATCTGGGAGTACCAGTCTGCCCCCCTGGAAACGATGAGGGGGACACTTGCCCACGTCTTCACGTTGTTGATGTTTGTGGGTTTCCCCCAAAGGCCCCTCTGGGCAGGGAAAGGAGGACGCTCGCGGGGCTCCCCGCTCAGGCCCTCGATGGAGGCTATGAGGGCCGTCTCCTCCCCAGAGACAAAGGCCCCCGAGCCGCATTCGATGTCAATGGAGAAGTCGAAACCAGAGCCCAGGATGTTCTCGCCGAGGAATCCGTGCTCCTGGGCCTGGCTCAGGGCTGTCCTCACCCTATTCACAGCCAGGGGATACTCGGCCCGCACGAAGATAACCCCTGAACTGGCGCCGATGGCATAGGCCCCTATCACCATCCCCTCAATAACGCCATGCGGGTCGGTCTCCAGAATGCTCCGATCCATGTAGGCACCGGGGTCTCCCTCGTCGGCATTGCAGATGACGTACTTGGGCTCCCCATGGGCCTGGCGGCAGAACGCCCATTTCCTTCCCGTGGGAAACCCGGCACCACCCCTCCCTCTCAGCCCAGAGCGGCTCACCTCTTCGAGCACTTGGTCGGAAGTCATCTCGGCAAGGGCTTTCCTGAGAGCCTGGTAGCCGCCGAGGGCGATGTAGTCCTCGATCTTCTCAGGGTTGATGTGACCACAGTTACGCAGGAGGAACCGCGTCTGCCTGCTGTAGAAGGCAATATCCCGGTAGTAGGGGATTGGCTCCTTGGTCAGTGGGTCCCGGTAGAAAAGGCGCTCTACGGGTTTCCCGTTTTCCAAGTGGTCCGAAACAATCTCGGGGACATCATCCCTTTTGACATGGGTGTAGAGGAATCCCTCAGGCTCTAGGGCCAGCAAAGGGCCCTGCTCGCAGAAGCCATGGCAGCCACTGAGCTTTACCTCTACCTGGTCTCCCAGGCCCGAAGCCTTTATGCCACTCTCCAGAGCCTCTTGGACCTCGGGCGACCGGGCGGAGACACACCCCGTCCCTTGACAGACGAGGATAGTGCAGCGACCGTTGGTTACCATGTCAATGTCCCTTCAAGACCGTGGTTACTTCCTTAGGATGCAATTTCCCGTGGACTTCTTCACCCACCTTCATCACCGGGGCCAGGGCGCAGCAGCCAATACAGCGCACCGTCTCCAGGCTGAACTCACCGTCCTCGGTTACCTCGCCAATACCGATGCCTAGCTCCTCCTGCAATCTGTCCGTAAGCCTTTCGGCGCCGCGTACGAAACAGGCGGTACCGTGACATACCGAGATAACGTGCTTACCACGGGGTTTGAGGCTGAACAGGGCGTAGAAGGTGGCCACCCGGAGGATGTGGGCCAAGGGGATTCCCAAGCGGCGGCTGACGTAGTAAAGCGTCTCAGGAGGCAGGTAGTTGTACCAGGCGTTGATGCCCTGGAGCACCGGAATCAGGGGTGCTCTCTTGTATTTATACTGGTCTAGGAACTGGTCGACCTTTTCCCTGTCCTCTGGCGTGATCTCTGGCTCGGCCACCTCCACCGGCGAACTGTAGGGTATGTATTGTACTGGGCAGTTCAGGGTGCACTCCTCACAGCCGGTGCACTTCTCCTCGTCCACGTGTCGGGCGCGCCTGCGGATGGTGGCGGTGAAGTCTCCGGCCTGGCCGGTGAGCTTCACCAGGTCGGCATTGCTGATGATCTCGATGTTGTGATGACGGGAGCACTCCACCAGCCGGGGTGCCATGATGCACATGGCGCAGTCGTTGGTGGGAAAGGTCTTGTCCAGCTGGGCCATGCGCCCGCCAATCCAGGGGGACTTCTCCAGCAGATAGACCTGTATATCCGACTCGGCCAGGTCCAGAGCGGCCTGCATTCCCGCGATGCCACCACCCACTACCAGGGCTGCCCCTACTATCTTAGCCTCGTTTCTCTGTGAAACCATCCTCTGTCTCTCCTGCCCTACTACAGCGCCAGGTAAGAGTGGGCATATATCTGGCGGTTGTACATGATGTTTATGGTCTTGGCTATGTCCTTGGTCTCCGGGTCCTCCAGCATCGCGGGCTCCACTTGAAACTCCTCGCCCGCGGTCACGGCATCCGCCAGGGCCAGATAGAGCTGCCCCTTGGGGGTGGAGGCATCCCTGCTCTCGAGAATCTTAACAACCCACATCAGATCATCGTCCAGCGCGTTGAGAATGGGCGCGGCAATACCCGCACCATACATCATAGCCAAAAACACCCGGTTAAGGAGGGATCGATTCTCGCTGGGAGTAGTATTGGAGACATTGGATATTCCACAGGTTGTCTTGGGAGAGGGCACGGCCACCTGCTTGAAGTAGTCCACTGCCAAAACTGCCGGTATGGCCTGGTCCTGCATCCCATTAACCGTCAACGCCAGCGGGTCCAGGTACAGGTTCTCCGTGGACAGTCCGTACTGCTCCGCGGTCGGGATTATGCTGGCCATGACTATCTCCAACCTGGCCTCTGCAGTAGAAGGGAGGCCCGACTGTCCCAGGGCCAGAGCAATGAGGTTGGCGTCGTACTTGGCCGCCAGCGGCATCATGTTGCTCATGCGGGCCTCGGTGGCATCGGTGCTGTTGATCAGGGCTTTGTGCCTGCACCGCTGCAGGCCGGCCTCCAAGGCCGCCACATTGGTGGTGTCCAGGCACAGGGGAACATCCACTACCTCCTGGATGACATCCACCAGCCAGGGCATGATCTCGTGGCCCTCTCGCCTCTGCGGCCCGATGTTCAGGTCCAGCATGTGTGCCCCGTTCTGCACCTGGCGGGTCGCCAGGTCCTGGAGCGGCGCCTTGTCCCTTTCATCCAGGGCCGTTCTGACCCTGGTTGAGATAACGTGGATGGACTCGCCTATCACTATCATTGGGTTTGCTCCTTATGGTTTTCTCACGCCTGTCTTGGACGGATCGGCCGGCAACGCCACCACCACCGGCTCCTCCAGCTTTGCCAGCCCCAACTCATGTGCCAGCCACCGGACCGCCTTCTGAACCGGCGAATCAGGCGGTAGCTCCACCAGGGGACGCCCCATGGCATCCAGTTCTCCCACCTCCTCGTCGAAAGGGATAGTGGCCAGGAGCGACAGCCCCTGTTCCCCAATGACCTTCTCGACCTCCGGTGGGAGCGCTCCATTGACCCTGTTGACCACCAGATATACCTGGTCAACCGTGGTGCGCAGTTCTTTGATCAACTCCTGCATCCGACCCGCCGCAGTGACACCCCGGACCGTGGGGTCGGACACCAGAAGCAGGATATGGACATCCCTGGTGGTCTGCCGGCTGATGTGCTCCATCCCCGCTTCGTTGTCGATGACCACATAGTCGTAGCTGTCGGCCAACTGGTCAATGACCAGGCGCAGAATATAGTTCGCTGCGCAGTAGCAGCCGGGCCCCTCGGGCCTGCCCATGGCCAGAAGATCAAGGCCGGTGGACTCCACCAGGGCCTGGCGAATGCTCATGATCATGTGATCGTGTTTGCTCATGCCCTGGGGCAGGCTGTTACTTTGGACGGCGGCCAGGAGATCCTCGCGAATGTCTCCTACAGTCTCCGGCAACTCCAGGCCCAGGGCCATGTGCAGGTTCACGCTGGGATCGGCGTCTATGGCCAGCACTGTACCCCTCCCGGCCAGCAGCTTCACGAGCAACGCGGCAATCAAGGTCTTGCCCGTGCCTCCTTTGCCGGCTATCGCAATCGTCATGCTCATCGCTCCCCCCTCTCTCCGGCGAGAACGGCGTGGCTGCCGTTCCGTGAAGCCTTCGCCAGCACCTCTTTGACTGTAGGGAACGCCTCCATATCGGTATATGGCAAGAAAAGGGTAGATGTGTACTCGTTCATGAAGGAGCTATCCTCTGCCAGCTCAAAGTACGTCATTCTACCAGCGATATCTTCCACCTGCCGTCGAGCCCGTCTGGAGACCAGTACCTGGTAAGCGCCCAGGGCCGAGGTGTTGCCCAGGAAGTGGAACCTGTCCCACGGCAGGTCGGGCAGCAGCCCAATGAGGATGGACTTCTCTACGTTGATGTGCTGTCCGAAGGCGCCCCCAATGAGCACCGACTCGATGTCCTTGCGCACCAGGCAACGCCCACACCTCCCCTGGCCACCGCAGGGAACATCCGCTTCCAGGCCCGCCAGCCGGATAGCGTCATCAAGAAGGGTGCCATCAGCTACCATGGATTGCCGGTTGTCGGGCAGGAAGGTGACAGTACTGCGCGAATTCTTCACTCATACCCCTCTAGTGCTACCTCACGGTCTCCTGCAACCGGGGCACCCAGATGTTTTTCAGATAGCTGGGAATGTCTATGCTCTCCCGTGGTCCCACCATAACCGTCCAACCGGCCAACTCCTCCTGAGTCTCTCCGGAGAGCACGGCCACGGCACCCGGGATCACCACCAAACGGTGATCCACCCGAGCGCCTACCTCATTGCTAGTAACGGCCTTGGCAATCTTCTCGCCGTCGAACTTTCCTGCGGCCCAGGATGTGAGGACCGACAGCCCATCAGTATCGCAGATGACAAGCCAAGCCGGCATGCCACTGCCCTCCACCTCGCCCGCTACCGAGAAATAGGTGAGGGAGAAGTTGGTGCTGACCAGCACCGGGCTGTCCTTGCCTGGATCGCGAATGGGATAGACGCCTGGCTTCACCTGAATGGGTTTCTGCGGATCAGTGTAGATGTTCTGCCGCAGGGTCATCAGCGGGTAGGCATGGTGGGGTGCGAAATGGTCCATCACCACAATACCTGCGTACTTGACGACGGACTGGATCGCCATAACCATCTCCTCTTCGGGAGAACAGGTACCCTCTCCAGGGAAAGCTATGACAGGGTAGCCCACCAAGCGCTCGTTGGCCTTCAGTGCCAGTCGGCGAATCTGGGTGAAGAGAGTCAGTGACTCGCCAAAACCTCGGCCCCCCGGGTCCAGCACCAACTCCTCCACCCCGGCCTTGTTGGCCTGCTCCACCACCTCGGCTACCTGAGAGAGATCACTTCCGAAGACCGCCAGCGGAGACTTGTACTGCACCGCCAGGGCGGCCATCTGGGCCACATTCTCCGCGTTGGCACTGTAGATGAGGGGACGACCACCTCCAGCCTTGGCCAGACCCGCCTCCATTACCCCAGGGTCTTTGGACATCAGGATAAGGGGCATGTCCGTAATGGATTTGACCTGCTCAACGCAAGAGGCGAAGGCGGCGGCATCACCATCAGCACCATCGATAGCTATAGCATTCATCCTCATGTCGATGCCAACTCGTTCCGCACAGTAGGCATCAACCGCCGAGACGAGGGCTGTGATATCGTCCCGCGGCTGCGATGTCTTTACCCGCACCGCCAGCGCCGTGGGGTTGTAGAAGGCTTTTTCGTGGCGAAAGAGAACCACCTCATTGCCCACGGAGAAGGCCCTCTCCCCAGTGCCCACAGTGACCAGTTGGATGGGCGGACGAGAGGAAGCCTCCAGGGTCTGTTTCGCCTCCTCCGAAACATAGGGACAGACAGAGATCTCTACTCCTTGCTGAGCCAGTTTCATGGCAAAAGCCAGGCAGGTTGGGAATCCACACTCCTTGCAGTTGGTCTTGGGCAGCAGTTTATAGATTGCGAGTCCGGACAGTGCCATAATGTTTACCTCGCCGTGTTAGGTTGTAGTCATCAAGTTAGCGATGGCTCCCCTTACCAGCTCCACAGTTTTGGGGTGGCGCATCACCAGAATGTCAGCACCAGCCTCTAAGAATGCTATGGCAGTGGTCGCCTCCCATGCGATCCCCCGCCCCTCCAGGTCATCACCCCACTCGGCTGGGACTCCCTCCTGAGTCCTTGATTCCTTAAAGCGCCAGCCCTCCCGGCCCGGGTTGAGAATCATGGGCAAGGCGGTCATGGAATCCCCCTGGAGGGCCGCCACCCGGAGGCGCTCCATCACCGAGTACACGTACTCCAAGCCGTAGCCCAGAGAACCTGTGGTCGGGTCCATCAGTATCCGGTCAGATGGCAACTCCATGTCAGTGATTAGGATGTTCAGTTGCTTGGCCAGGTTGATGTCAATGGGTGTATGGGCAATGGCGAGGTGGCCATTGGCCATACAGGTGGCTGCGATGGTACGGTAGTTCTTCTCCTCGCACAGACCCAGCGCCAGCCGCTCCCCCGCTGTGGCGTCGGCCACCGCCACCAGCACCTCGTTGTCCTTCTCCGCTACGCCGGGGCCGTAAACGATGAGGGGCACATCCACCGCCGCCAGAACCTGCTTGACCGCCTCCACCGCCTCGGCGGGCCCTGTATTCCCCAGGCTTGGATCCGCGCTGCGCAAAGTGAGAGCCACAACATCGGCCCCAATGTCAACTGCCTTGCGTGCCCAAGCCGCCAGCCCTTCTCGCATGACATCGCCCCAGACAGCCTCCAGTACAGGAGACCACCCATCGGGAGTCACGTCCTCCACATCAATGGCGATAACCGGGGCATGAGGTATAATGCCTTCAAAGTGCAAGAAGGGCAACGTGGTCTCGCCACCCACCACCACCTGCTTGCGGGAGCCACCGCCCAGGGTAACCTCCCTTACCTTTCCCGCCCACTTCTCTGTGGGCACTCCAATCGTGGGCATCTGATATTCCTCCTTAGCTGTACCAGGCTAGATAAGGGACTCCATAGCAAGCGCCGGGTGTCCCACTTTCTCGAGAAAGGCCACAAGCTCCTCCACGGTGGTGGCAGAGTTCCCGTCCGCAATCTTGTCCAGCAGGTCGGGCTCGCCTATGCGCTCGAACGCCTCCCGGAGCTCGGACTCCAACTCCGCCTTCACGTTGGCAGCCATCCACACCACCCGCTTGAGGCCGCCCTCTTTGGGGACGAACTTCTTGCTGAGCAGGTAGTACTTGCCCATCCCCATCATGCCGGGGTTCTGTTGGCCGCCCCCGGCTATTCCGGCCAGGGTGGAGAAGGCCATCCCCGCCGGGGTCATGGAGGGATCATCCCGGGAGGCTATCATAAACCCGTTAGCCTCTGGAATGAGAATCATGATGCACTCGAAACAGCCGCAAGAGGTCATGGGAGCATCCATGATCGAGTAGAGGGTCATGCGATTGAAAGTGGAGTTGGAGTGCTGGTAAAGGAACTCGTTGCAGGACTCCCACTCCCCATTCTCGGCACTGATAAGCCCCCTCTTGAGAATGGGCTGGTTGGGCCCGGTGGGGTTAAGCTCATAGGAGGCCTTGCAGTCCAGCCAGTTATAGGCTCCACATAGCCCAACCCGCTCGGGGTTGATGATACAGACGTGGTTGGGTGCAAAGGACTGGCACAGCGTGCAACTGTAGAAGGTGTCCACAGACTCGTCAGTAAGACTGGCCGTCTTGAGGTTGCGCTCTTGGTACACTCTGCGAGCTGCCTCTCTAAGCTCCTCCACCTTCTCTCGCTCGGTGTAAATGTTCACCTGAACCTTGTCCACGATGGCGGAGAAGTCTGAGTGAAGCCTGGCATGAAGAATGTTGCCTATATGGTAGAGTCGAAGGCCGCGCCCGAAACTCTCCTTGGAGACGCGGATCCAGGTGTTATCCCGCTGTCCGATGTGCTGCAAACCCTCTGCCCCGTTGACCATATGGTGCATCTGACGCTCCAGGACGGGATCGAAGTCCTCTTGCATTCTGCGGCCCGCCACCTGCACCACTATGGCGAGGGGAACGTTGGCCCCTACCTCGATGGTGTCAAGGTCTGGTCCCTCCACCACCACCCGGCCGTCCTGCACATCGTCTGAGTCCATCATCTGCAATATCTCGAAACAGGTACCTCTGGGGCCGCCGAACTCTGCCTGCATCGCGTCTCTGCGGACGATCTCCCCCTCGAAGGCAGGCCCATAGGCCACGGGGATGTCTACGGCGGTGGTTTGGATCTTGACCCCCCGTACCTCGATACATCTCTCTACCAGCCTATCGGCCCGCTCAAGGTCGTCGTTCCCCTCGATATCGTCAAAGGGCATGCTGACCACGTGCTCGTAGGTGGTTATCCCTGTGGGCAGAATTTGAGGGATAAGGGTATCGGCTATGACGGGGAAGCCGTAGGTTATCGCCCCCGCGGCGGTGGCGTACTTCAGGTCGTCCACTTCACCCAGGGCCAGAACAAAGGCAAAGACCCGGTTCTTATTGTACAGGAGAATCTCCTCGGCCTGGCCACCAGTCAGGCCCCCAAAGGTAAGGGCAGAGCGGGTGGCAAACCCCAGGGCGTAGATGGCGGAGATGGTGTCGGTGCCAAAGGGGACAGTATAGGTATCGTATCCCAGCTGCACCCCTTCTTCCAAAAGCTGATGAATGATGCTGCGTCCATTGACGTTGCCGGAGAGGAAAATAAGGATCCCCCGCCGCTGGAGCTCCCGCACGATCTTCACCGCGACCTCATTGGACTTGGCGCAGCCGACAATGGCAGCAAACCCGGGCATGCGACCGTCCACTAGCTGAATTCCCCAGGTGCGGAGCTGGATGTCGTCAATGGGGCCGTTGAGGACGTAGTGCCCGTTCGACTCAGGGGCTGTAACTTTCATGCCGTCCAGGGGCATCCGTTCCGGCTGCTCCTTCCGCACGAAGCGGACCCCTTCGATGATCTCCTCGGCAAAGAGGGTTGCCACCCCAGCATCAAGGGTCTCCCCCAGGTAGGGCAGCCAAAGCTTTCCGGAAGGCACCGAGGTCAACATCGACCGCGCCTTCTCCATAATGGGCACCAAATCACCCAGAGTCTCAACTCTTGTGCCCGTATAGCCATATATAGTGGGCAGGAAATAGGCGGTGTTGGTGAAGACAACGGGTGTCTCAGGACCCAACTCCTTAATGGCCCTGTCCAGCGTCTGTTCCGCCTCCTCTACAATAGCGTGTGCTCCCCTTATAGCTCGGGTCGCGATGTATCTCGACACTGCTGCCCCCTTATCTAGAAATTGCCTCTATTCAAGTGACTGAGCCTTGCTCACGCCACCACACCGGCGAATCGAACGTCACCGCTCTGACCGTACCGGTTGGGATCGTACTCCTCCAGCCTCAAGGCCCGGCGTTTGGCGTCTATATGATCCAGAGACTTCTGAATTATCTTGTCGATGTCCGGCTCGAACTCCAGCTTACCACCCACCAGTTCATCCCAGCCCCGGGTCATCAGGTCTACCACCGTCGGGCTGCCGGACACAGGAGAACCCACCCCGAAGAGGACGTAGGCCCCGGAGGCCACAAAGTAAGTGCCGATGGCCACGGCCTTCTCGTGCATCCACTCGGGGCAGATGCCCACGGCTGGCAGGTCGCTGATGTCCTCGCCCAGGCCACCCTCGTTGACCATTTCGGTCAACACCGTCAGGATGCGGGAGTTGTCCACGCAGGATCCCACGTGGAGAACGGGGGGAATGCCCACCGCTTCACACACCTCCTTGAGCCCCTTCCCTGCCTCCTCCATCATCTCCGGTACCAGATACCCATGCTTCCCTGCGGCTATAGCACCACATCCCGTGACCACCACCAGCACGTCGTTCTTAATGAGCTCCCGGATGACGTGCATGATCCCCTGGTCCTGGGTGACCCGCACATTGTTGCAGCCCACCACTCCAGCGGCTCCTCGTATCCTTCCCGCCATAATAGCGTCGTTCAGGGGCCGGAAAGAGCCGCGATAGGCACCACCCTGCATGTAGCGGATGTACTCGTGGGAGAAACCCGCCACCAGGTCGCTGAACTGGCTGGGAATGTGGACGTGCTCCCCCTGGCGGTTGGGGTAGTTGTCGATGGCGGTACGGACAATGAGCCGGGCTACCTCGGGAGCATTATGCGGCTCCATCTCAATGTGAGTAGCCCCTTCAATCTTTGCCTTGGGCGACGTAGTTATGAGCTTGGTGTGATACTGTTCCGCCGCCGCCACCACTGCCTCCATGATGCACTGGACATCCACGACCATGGCCTCCACAGCACCGGTGAGGATGGCCAATTCCTGATGAAGCATGTTACCCGCCGAGGGTACGCCCTGGCGCATCAGCACCTCATTGGAGGTGCAGCAGATCCCCACCAGGTTGATTCCCTTAGCTCCCTTGGACTTGGCGTACTCAATGAGCTCGGGGTCGCGAACGGCCTGCGTTATCTGCTCCGACAAAGTGGGATCGTGGCCGTGGATCACCAGGTTGACCTGGTCATCCTTGAGGACTCCCAGGTTGGCCTGGGAGGTGCGGGGCTTGGGAGTGCCAAAGAGGATATCGGTTATGTCCGTGCCCAGCATTGAACCACCCCACCCATCGCCCAGCGACGCCCGCAGCGTTTGATGCAATATGTGCTCAGGGTCCTGGTCAGTCCCCATGCCCGTACGGTGCAAGGTCTCAACTATCTCCCGGTCAATGCCCCTGGGCACCAGTCCCAGGCGCCGCCACAGCTCCTGGCGCCGCTCCGGAGCCCGGGAGGCGTAGGTAATCTCTCCCACCTGCTGGCCGAAGATGCTCAGCGCCTTCTCAGCCACTTCCTGGGCCACCTCCGAAACCGAGCGCCCGTGGGCCTCGATTCCCAGGAGATGGGCTACCTTGTCAAGCTTCTCCTCATCCCGAATCCCGTAACCCTTCGCCTCTCCCTTGGCCGCTGCCAGCAGCACCAGGGCCATGTCGCGGCCGTGGTCCGAGTGGGCAGCAGCCCCTCCTGCCACCATGCGGGCGAAGTTCCTGGCCACTACCGTGGCCGCGGTAGCTCCACAGACGCCCGTCACATCCTCAATGCGCTGGCCCCTCCTGGCTACGAACCGGCACGGGCCCATGAAGCACACACGGCAGCACAGACCTTCCACCCCTATGGGGCAGGGCGCCATAGACTGGGCCCGAGTGAAGGCGGTAGAGCGGTTCTCCTTTTGGGCCAACTCCAGCATCTCCGCAGCGGCGGGGTCAATGGTCAAAGGGTTATTTTTCTCGTCAACCATTCGCTACAACCTCCTATTACGATCACTCACGGGCAGGGCTCGCCACCAGAGGAAACCAAACGTTGGAGCCCGCCCCCCTCAAAATCCAAAAAAACGGGCTGTCTGGAGGCGCATTTTCACGTACCAGAAGCCCATGTTCAGCGTCGCAGCCCGGAACGGTATCTGCGCCTTCGTCACATAGATTCGGCCGTCTCCAGTATCAGCGCTGTCCTGCATAGGGTAACGCTATATCATCGCGAAGTCAAGCGTTGGGAATCGAATCCGCAACTCTGGGTCACATATGAACCAGCCAAAAGAATCAGAGGGCCTTGTGGTAGCACCAGCAACCAAAGGAGCGCCGAGATCACAGCGAACGGAAGGGCGGGAAGACCTCTTTGGGGTGGAGTCAGGAAAGGGTAGGGCCTCCTCAGACACTCCTCGCTTGAACATGCCGCGATTCCACTCCCACCGGGGGTTACGAAATCTTCTCGACGCGCACAGCGCACACCTTGAACTCCGGTGTCTCCGTTATCGAGTCGTAGTGATGCCGGCGAAGATGGAAGTGTTTCTGGCCATTTCGCCCCAGATCTGAGAGGGATGGTCGTGAGCCATGAACTACCCCATCCGCGTGACCAGCTCCGATGCTACTTCTTCCAGCCCCCTGAAAGGCCCTGCTACGTATCTCTCCACTCCCAGCCACCCCCTATCCTCTTGACGTCCGCATCGCTCTTCCCCATTCTCTCGGCTTCCCTGGCCGCTGAGGCAAAGTCGCCTCTGTCGGCGTAGTGCTCAATGGGCGCATCTGCGGCCGCGGACTCACTGGCAGGCTCCCTAGTCCTACCAGTTCTTACGATTGGAATAGTCAGTTGCCTCTTGGTGTTCAGGCTCTTACATTGCGGACAAGAAACCTCTTTCACGTCGAAGGTTCTTGACAGTATGTCGAATCGGTTTCCACAATCTTCGCATGAATAGGAGTAGATGGGCATCTTTACCTCCTGTTAACACTTATTCAGATCGCAGGCACTATCTTTCTTCCAAGAGGGACCGGGAACACTTGGGGACGACCTCAATTATATCTTCTCGACGCGCACAGCGCACGCTTTGAACTCCGGTGTCTGCGTGATGGGATCGTGAAGGTCCGTGGTCAGCACATTGGTGAGAGTCGTCTGGGGAAAATGGAAGCCCATGAACACCACCCCCGCGGGCGAGCGGTCGGTGATCTTGACAGGGGCTTGCACCCTTCCCCGCCGCGAGACCACGCTAACGTTCTCCCCATCAGACACTCCCAACTCCTCAGCATCCTGGGGACTGACCTCCACCCACTCGTGAGGAACCAGAGCTTCAAAGCCCCTCGCTCTACCCGTCTGGGTGCCGGTGTGATAGTTGGGTCTCCGCCTACCTGTGGTCAACACCAGGGGATACTCCTCGTCGGGCGGCTCCGCCAGGGGTATGTGAGGCACCGACTGGAGGTAACCCTTCTCCGAAGCGAAGGTGCCCTTGTGCAGGTACGGAGTGCCGGGGTGGTCGGGCGTCGGGCAGGGCCACTGAATCCCCTGGTGCTCGATGCGCTCATAGTTGATGCCGGCAAAGATGGGTGAGTTGCGCGCCATCTCGTCCCATATCTGGGAAGGATGGTCATAGGACTGGGGATACCCCATGCGCGTCGCCAGCTCCGCCAGGATTAGCCAGTCGGGCTTGGCCTGCCCTGGTGCGTCTACCGCCTTGTGCAACCGCTGAACGCGCCGCTCGGTGTTGGTGTACGTCCCATCCACCTCCGCAAAGCAGGCCGCGGGCAGCACCACGTCCGCCAACTGAGCCGTCTCCGTCAAGAAGAGGTCCTGCACCACCAGGAACTCCACTGCCTCCAGGGCCTGGCGCACAAAGTTCGCGTTGGCATCGGAGACCACGGTGTTCTCTCCCATGATGTACAGTGCCCGTACCGTCCCTTTCATGATCTCATCCAGGGCGGTTATCTTGGTGATGCCTGGGCGAGGATTGAGTTCGACGCCCCACTCCTTCTCCCACTTCCCACGCAACGCATCATCGCCCACCCTCTGGTAGCCGGGGAAGATGTTCGGCAGAGCGCCCATATCGCCCGCCCCCTGGACGTTGTTCTGGCCACGGAGAGGGTTGACCCCACCGCTCTCAACACCAAAGTTCCCGCACAGCAGGGCCAGGTTTGACAGCGATTGGACATTGTGCACGCCACAGGAGTGCTCGGTGATGCCCAGGGTGTAGATGATGGAGGCCGGGCTGGCCGCGGCGTACTCCCGGGCCGTAGCTATGATATCTTCCGCTGGCACCCCAGTGATCTCCGCCGCGTACTCTGGCGTATACTCCTGCAAGTACCCTCGCAACTCCTCGAACCCTCCAACACGGGACTCCACGTACTCCTTGTCGTACAGCCCCTCCTCTATAATCACGCGGGACATGGCATTGAACAGCGCTATGTCCGTCCCCACCTTCAGCCGGAGCCAGCGGTGGGCAACATCGGTCATCTCTATCCTGCGGGGGTCAACAACGATGAGCCTGGCCCCCTTGGACACCGCTTTCTTCACCCGCAGGGAGATGACGGGATGGCTCTCCGTGGTGTTGGTTCCCACCGCCAGGATGAAAGGCGCATTCTCCAACTCAGCTATGGAGTTGGTCATTGCCCCCGTTCCTACCATGACCGCCAGACCGGCGACCGTGGGGGCGTGTCAAGTACGTGCGCAGTTGTCCACGCTGTTGGTGCCGATCACCGCCCTCGCAAACTTCTGGGTCATGTAGTTGCTCTCGTTGGTAGACCGAGAGGAGCTCAGGAAAGCGAAGGCATCCGGCCCCGACTCGTCCTTTATCTGGCTGTATTTGCTGGCGATGAAGTCGTAGGCCTCATCCCAGGAAGCCTCTGAGAGCTGCCCGTTGCGGCGGATAAGAGGAGTAGTCAGACGGTCGGGGCTGCTGACGAAGTCCATGCCAAACTTCCCCTTGATGCAGAGACTGCCGTGGTTGACCTCCACGTTGTCTACAGGCACCACCTTCACAATACGGTTGTCCTTGACGTTCAACTCCATGTTGCAGCCGACACCGCAGTATGGGCAAACCGTACGCACCTTCTCGAACTCCCACTCGCGCCCCTGGAACCTTCGTGTCTTCTCAACCAGTGCACCCACGGGGCAGACAGCCACGCAGTTGCCACAGAAGGTGCAGGTGCTATCGAGGAGGGACCTGTCGAAGGGCGCAGCCACCTTGGCGTCGAACCCGCGGTGGGCAATGTCGATGGCCCCGACAAACTGGATGTCATTGCAGGCAGTTACGCACCGCCCACAGAGAATGCACTTGTTGTAGTCCCTCACAATGAAGGGATTGCTCTCATCCAGAGGGTAGGTGTGCTTCTCCCCCTGGAATCTGCTGGTGGAGACCCCCAACTCGTAGGCGTATCTCTCCAGTTCGCATGCGCCGCTCTTCTCGCAGGTCATGCAATCAAAGGGATGATCGGAGAGGATGAGCTCCAGCACCTGCTTCCTGGCCTTGGCAACCCTCTCCGTGTCGGTCTTGACCACCATATTGTTGGACACAGGAAAAGAACAGGATGTCACCAGATTCCTGACTCCATCCACCTCGACCATGCAGAGACGGCAGGCCGCATTGGGAGGCAGCCCCTCCATGTGGCACAGGTGGGGGATCTCAATTCCAACTCTCTTGGTGACATCAAGGATGGTCGCACCCTCCGGAGCGCTTACGTTCATGCCGTCTATTTGCAGACTGATGGTGTTCATCGGCTTCTCCTAAGTGCCTCGCATACGCCAGCGGGACACCGGTGATTCATCACGTGCTCTTCGTACTCGTCCCGGAAGTATTTCACAGTGGTCAGCACCGCGATAGGACAGCTTTGGCCCATTCCACACCGGGCAGTATCGATAACCCCCTCGGCCAATTCAGAGAGCATCTCTACATCCCCCTCCCCCCCCTTTCCCTTCCGTGATCCGGGTCAATATCTCCCGCATCCTCTTGGTTCCCAGGCGGCATGGAGAGCACTTACCACAGCTCTCCGCTTCGTAGAAGAGCATGCAGGAGCGGACAAAGTCCACAACGCAGCAGGTATTGTCCAGCACGACGATGCCGCCGGAGCCGAGCGAGAGGCCATGCTGCTGAGGCGACCTGTAGTCTAAAGGGAGATCCAGAAGGTCAGCACCTACCACTCCTCCGGATATTCCGCCCAGGGTAAAAGCAGTAACTTGCCGCCCGGCAGGGGCGCCGCCCGCGTAGTTGAAAATCAGCTCCCTCGCGGTCACACCCAGTGGAAGTTCGTAGTTGCCCGGCCGCTGCACCATGCCACTGACGGAGTAGACCTTGGTGCCTGAGTTGTCGCCTCTCCCCAAGGAGCGGAACCAGTCGGCCCCTTTCTCCAGGATCAGAGGAACCTGGCTCAGGGTTTCCACATTGTTGATGACGGTGGGCTTTCCCCACAGGCCGTGGGTAGTGGGGTAGGGGGGACGTTCTCGTGGCCAGGGAGTTCTTCCTTCCAGGGAGTTCATAATGGCCGTCTCCTCGCCACAGATGTAGGCGCCGGCCCCTCTCCTGACGTAGGCGTGAAAATCGAAGCCAGACCCGCCGATGTGAGCACCCAGCAGACCAGCCTCCTCTGCTTCCTCGATAGCCCTGAACAGCACCTCAAGGGCCTGGGGGTACTCGAAGCGAAGGTAAATGATGCCTGCGTCGGCCCCCACAATGTATCCGGCAATGGCCATGGCCTCCAGCAGAAGGTGAGGCTGAAGGTAAAGGATAGGCCTGTCCTTGAATGTCCCGGGCTCCCCTTCGTCGGCGTTACATATAACGAACTTGGGCGTTCCAGGGGCCTCCCTAGCGGCCCTCCACTTCAAGGCCAGGGGAAAGGCCGCACCCCCACGACCGGTAAGGCCGCTGGCTCCCAGGACCTCCAGGGCCTCTGATGCGGCAACATCCTCTTGCACCAGCCTGAGCAACTGCTGGTACCCACCAGAGCTGCGGTAGGCCTCCAGGCCCCCCTGGTTGGGGAGTCGGATGTGGCGGAATAGGGCCTCCTCCGTATCCACAGGCATCGGGAGAGAAAAACACCCCTCCCCATCTGCCGAGGAGGAAAAACGCCCTCCGGCGTGTACAGCCACGGGCTGGTCACAGAGACCCGGACAGGAAATGGAGGGTCCGTCGTGGCCAGCATCGGAGGCTATGCCCGGCAAAGAGCACGTCGGCCCTCGACAGACGTCTCCGGTAATGGACCTCTGCTCGCCCACGTCAAAGTAATGGTAGAATGTCCCCACGGCATGAATTCGACTCAGCGGGACCTTGGTTTCCCGACTCAAATACTCCAGGGCCTCTTCGGGAAGGTAGGCATAGACCTCCTGAATCTCTTGGAGCATGGTCATCAGGGCGTCCTGCTGACCCTTGTATCTCTCCAGGATGGGATCGACGAGCGATAGAGCTACTTCCCTGGTCATTGCGGTGCTCCTCCCCTTTATTCGGCCATGCCAAACAGCAGAAAACCACCCGCTAGCACGGGTCTGCCGCGCGTGCTCTCAATCAGATTGCCAACCTTCTAAGAGTATCCGGCTCCAAGTACCCGCCCTGGACCTGTGCCCGGTGCAAAACGCTGCCACAAGAGGGACCAGACCTCTTGTGGCGGTGAGATCCGGCGCCGTGCAACAGCTCCTTGGCAGCGGCTTCTCTTGCCCACTAAAATACCACCCCTGCCCCGAAAACACAATAGATTCCAGCCATTCCAGCCAAGGTAGATGCGCGGGTTTCGCAAGCTCGCTGTCGGCCACCAAAGGACGGCACAGGAAGACCCGTGAGGCATGGCGAAGACGCACGGAATCGATCGGGACTCCCTGTAGGGCGCAGAGCGACCAGGCTTGCTCCCGCACCACGCCGCTCCCCGACTAGAAGGCACCCCAGGAGCGAGCTCGGACGGCAATCCGTCCCGTCCAAAGAGAAGGCTAGATGGAAAGTGGGGCGCTGATTACCAAGTACAGGGCCTCCTCATTGCTCTCGTTGCGCATACCATGTGGTTCCCGAACCGCAGTCCACACAGCCTGCCCAGCAGTCACCCTGATGCTGTCATTGGGCATAGTGATGACAACCTCTCCCTTGAGCATGTAGTGGCAGTGCTCGGAGTTCTCGTGGGTATGTATTTCTGCCCACCCCCCGGGCACAATGCGTCCCAAGGCCACGCTCATCTTCTCCGCACCCATCGGTCTGCCGACCATCTGCCTGTTGAATATATCGTAGTGCCTGGCAGGAGAGTACTCCTCCAGCTCCTCGGTCTTTATTACCTTGACCATATTTTCCCTCCTATGACAAAAACTCTGGGCGTAGTTGTGGGGTTACATACCCTGGGCTAGCAAGACCTGCCATCCCCCTTTTCCAACTCTTCCTCAAGGACAAATCAACAGTGGCCCCAAAGTTACACTCTCACACGTTTGATTCTTGAGTTTCGAGAGACTCCCGTGATTTGGAGCGTAGACAAGGATGCCTTGGTGGAGCTGGAGGGACTCGAACCCTCGACTTCCTCAATGCCATTGAGGCACTCTCCCAGCTGAGCTACAGCCCCACAGAAACCCAATATACCAGAGGCCCCAGGGCAACGCAACCAGGGCCAACTCCAGTGAAAAGGAGATGCCCACACCCCTCAACCAACACGGCCGGCAGCCACAAACACCCCTATCACCAGTATCACCAGAAAGAAGATGTCGGGAAAGGTGAACACGAAGACCAGCGGACTCACCAGACCCGCCACCGCATAGCTCAGCACCATACTGGCCCCGGCAATGTACTGCAGGTACCGTCCTCGCTTACGATTCACCGAAACGCTTATCCCCTCTCCAACGAGGTAGCCGATTCCAATGGTGGCTATCCAGGGCAGGAAGGGTAAGCGAAACAGATCGAAGAACAGTAGTCCCCACAGAAACCCGGTTACCCCTGCCAGGACTGCTCCTGTACCCACAGCCTTTACAAAGGTCATGGTGTCAAGCTCGAAGGTGGGTACTCTCCGTAGCTGGGCGCAGTCGGGGCATCGCGCACCCACAGGGGTCTGCACCAGGCATCGAGGGCAAATGAGAGTCTCGCACTTGCTGCACGCGAGGCGACTTTCTACCCGTGGGTGGCGAGCGCAGTAGCGGGGCTCCGTCTCAGCCATCTTCTTGCGTCTCAGGGGGAGTCCGGTAGACCCACTCGTCCCTGCTGGCAATATCCCTATCGTAGAGAAGGCGGTGCATGAATACCTTGCGCCACGGACTCCCTTGCTCCGTCATGCCGTGGTTGGACAGCACCCGCTTGGCCGCCACTATGGTAGCCAGGGCAGTGCACAACGCTGTGACCGAAAGGGGATCTCCAAATGCTAAACTCCACGCCGGGATCAGCACAATGGCGATTCCCACCCACAGAGCGCTGCTACGAAAGATGATCCACCCCACCAGAGTCACCAACAAACCGGCCGCCAGTTCCTTCCATGCCAGCACCAGCAGGACGCCCAGCACTACCGTTATCCCCCTTCCCCCGGTGAACTTCAGGTACAGGGACCAGTTGTGACCTGCCACCGTGGCCACCCCTGCGATCACGGCTATCCACGGGTTTACATCCAGTTGCTGGGCCAAATACACGGGGAAAGCTCCCTTAACAAACACGTCGAAGGCCCCCAGGGGGATAACGATCCACTTTCCCACGTGGACCCATATATTGGACGCCCCCACATTGCCGCTGCCATAGCGACGAACGTCTATCTTCTTGATGGTCCGTCCAAGAACGTAGGCCAAAGGTATAGAGCCTACGAGATAGGCCAGCAGAACCACCCCTGCTTCCTTCATGGACAGCCTTCCCCCACTGGAGCGCAACAAGTGTTCATCAAAGAGCCAATGGCTAAAGGGTACCTGGTGTCAAGCGATATACAAGGGGGGCGTCCACCCAGCCGTCACAGGCTCAGATTAGCCTTCTCTCCTGCCAAGTCGTAGAGCTTTTGGGCGATCTCCAGAGGCGGGCCCACGGTCCCTGGCTCTGCTTCTCCAGGCGTGCCCAGGGCGTGATAGTCGCTGCCACCGCAGGGGATCAGCCCCTCCCTGGCAGCCAATGTCGCCAGAGCCTCCACCTCAGATGGCGTGTATGTTCCGTAGTACACCTCCATCCCCACCAGCCCTGCTGTCTTGAGCTCCGGCAGCAGGGACTCCACGTCATCCACCTCCCGCGGGTGAGCCAGGACTGGCAGGCCCCCCACCTCCCTAATCAGACTAACCGCCTCCACGGGAGTCACCTTGCGTCGTTCCGCGTAGGCGAGGCCGTTGCGCCCTATGTACTGTGCGAAAGCTTCCTGGGGGTAGCTTATGTACCCCTTCTCTACCATAGCCTGGGCTATGTGAGGACGTCCCACAGAGCCCTCATTGGCCAGCTCCAGCACCCTCTCCCACTCAACGGGCACACCCAGGGCCGCCAGTTTGCTCACCATCTCTCGTGCCCGGTCCACCCTGCCATCGCGGAACTCCCCCAGGGCCTGCTGGAGGCCCGCGTCGGAGTAACGAATGAAGTAACCCAGGACGTGGATCTCATTGCCGGGTATATCGGTGCTCAGCTCGACGCCCGGAATGACCGACAGATGGGGAAAGCGCTTTGCCGCCTCCAGCGCCTCCTCAAGTCCTTCCGTGGAGTCGTGGTCAGTTACGGCCACCACCCGGAGTCCCCTTTCAGCCACCAGCTCCACCAGCTGCGTCGGGGTCAAGCGACCATCCGAGCAGGTCGTATGCAAGTGAAGGTCTACCTGAACCATGGCTATCTCACCTCCCTATCCACCCGGGCAATCTGGGTGGCCCTTCCCGTATTCTCGTCTATGTCCACCATTACCGAATTGAACTTCACCGGCCCTCTGGCTACCATGAGTCTACGGGGAGTCTGGCTAAGGAAACGCTCCAGAACATCCTCAATGGTACTGCCAATCACGGAGTGCGATGGGCCCACCATTCCCACATCGGTTACATAGGCCGTCCCCTGGAGGAGGAGACCCGTGTCCACCGTTCCCACGTGAGTATGGGTCCCGACCACGGCGCTAACCCTGCCGTCCAGATACCAACCCATAGCCACCTTCTCCGAAGTGGCCTCGGCATGAAAGTCCACCAGAATCACCCGGTGGCTCTCCCCCAGTTTCTCTATCAGTGCATCCATGGCCCGAAAGGGGCAGTCGTAGTTACCCACAAACACCCGGCCTATCAGGCTGACCACCAGGGCGCCATTTACACTGACGCATCCCCTCCCGGGCACTGTGGGGGGATAGTTCAGGGGCCGCAGTATTGGCATCTCCCCATCCAGGTAGGGAACTATCTCCTTCTGGTCCCATATATGGTTCCCTGAAGTGATAACGTCTACCCCGTAGCCAAACAACTCCTGAGCAGCCTCTATCGTAAGGCCGAATCCCCCCGCGGCGTTCTCTCCGTTGACCACCACCAGGTCGATGCCGTACTCCCTACGTAGACCTGGAAGAAGGGCCTGGACGGCCCTTCTTCCAGGTCTACCAATCACATCACCAATCATCAGGACCCGCAAATCACTCTCTCCCACATGACCCACACTGAGTAGGCCGCCGCAAAACGTACCAGCGCCGGTCCATCAGCCCTGACGCATCCACCGTGGGAATGGGAGCCATCACGGAAAAACCAGCTTTCAGCAATCTCCTAGCGAGCGTATTCCACCGAACGAGTCTCACGGATCACCGTGACCTTTATCAGGCCCGGGTATACCAGGGTATCCTCGATCTTTTTCACCACATCCCGGGCCAGCTTGGAGGCCGTCACGTCATCGACCTCAGCGGATTTGACCAGAATACGCACCTCTCGGCCCGCTTGGATAGCGTAGCACTTCTCCACCCCTGGGAAACTGAGTGCCACCTCCTCCAGGGCCTCCAGTCTCTTGGCGTAATGCTCCAGGGTATCTCTGCGAGATCCGGGGCGGGCCGCGCTTATGGCATCCGCCGCAGCGACTATGAAAGCCTCTACGGACCCCCGTTCCTCGTCGTGATGCTCACTTATGGCCTGCTCTATCTCGGCTGGTATTCCATACTTATGGGCCACCTCGGCACCGATCTCCGCGTGGGGACCCTCTGTTTCGTGGCTCATGGCCTTCCCGATGTCGTGCAGGAGCCCTGCCACTTTTGCCACCTCTACGTTAGCGCCAATCTCCGCGGCGATCATGCCTGACAATACGGAGACCTGCACACTGTGCTGAAGAATATTCTCTCCGTAGCTGTAGCGGTACTTCAGCCGGCCAAGTAGCTTGACCAGATCCGGGTTCAGGCCCCGTATCTTTGCATCGAAGACGGCCTTCTCTCCCTCCTCACGAATATCCTCCTCCACCTCCTGGCGCGCCTTCTCCACCACCTCCTCTATCCGGGCCGGATGGATCCTGCCATCCGCAATGAGCTTGGTTATGGCCTGTCGTGCCACTTCCCGCCGGACGGGATCAAAGCAGGAAATGGTAACGGCCTCAGGGGTATCGTCTATGATCAGATCTACCCCTGTTGCACTCTCTATAGCGCGAATATTCCGTCCCTCGCGCCCTATAAGACGACCTTTCATGTCGTCATTGGGAAGGGGGATTGCTTTAACGGTGTTCTCAGAGACCACATCGGAAGCCAGACGATGAATGGCTAGAGTCAGCACCTTGCGGGCTTTCTGGTCGGCCTCAACTCTAGCAAGCTGCTCAATATCCCGATAGCGGCGGGCCACCTCGTACTGGATCTCCTCCTCGGCCTTCCTCAGGAGAAGCTCTCTGGCATCGCTGACAGATAGAGACGAGAGATTCTCAAGGATCTCTGTCTCCTGGTGCTTCATCGCCTCCAGTTGAGCGTGCCCTTGTTCCAACTCCCTCTCCCGGGTAGCCTGGCTCTTTTCCCTTTTATCCAGGTTATCCGAGCGCCGCTCCAAATTCTCCTCTCGGTTAGCCAACCTCCTCTCCTGACGTTGCAGCTCTGAGCGCCGTTCCCTCAGGTCCGCCTCCGCCGAGGTGCGGATATTTAGGGCCTCCTCCTTGGCCTCCAAGAGGGTCGCCTTCCGCTGTTCCTCCGCCTCCTCCAGCATGCGAGAAACCTCCTCCTCGGCATGCTTCACCCTTCTACCAAAGACGCTAGCTCTGAAAAAGAACCCCGTTGCTCCCCCTACCCCTAGGCCGCCCAGGACGGCGAGGACAATTATCAACGCATCCACTGTCCTTCACCTCCCTTTCTGTCCAGGCTAATCAGCCCGGAAATTCTCGTGCCCCTGGCATTGGGGGCATCATTTTATGTTAATGCCAGATAGGGAGCAGTGTCAAGGACAACGGCTACCCATTACTATCTGTGGGGGTAACCTATCCCGTGTCGGCTTCCCTGGCAAAACACCGGGGGCAGCGGCACAGCTTCCGCAGCAAATCAAAGGGGTAAATGCCGGAATCGTGGCTATCGCTCCACAGGAACCGCACCGCGTACCGACCTACCTGAATCCAGTCCAGCGCCCGGACATCCTCCCTCACATCCTCCTCCGCCACCCTCCGCCGACCCGTCAACTCCTCCACGCACGCGGCACAGCAGCAATGGCCTCTCAGCTACCTGTGGGGATAAAAGCTAGCATGTCCGTCATCCCACAGGATATGAATCCCATCGTCCCCTAGCGTTGCCTCATCAATTGCCAAGGCCCATCCCCTTGACTGTAACTCCCCCGCTCATGGTGAGCTTGTCGAACCACCATCCTGAGCCTGTCGAAGGGTCATCCTGAAAACCTGTGTATCAATTGTCGTTGCGAGCGAGTCCCCGAGCGTGGCAACCTGGTGGGGCGGCCTCTTCGGTCCCCTGTCCTGAGCTCCGACCCCGATGGAATCGGGGTCGAGAGTCTCGACGAAGTCGGACCTGTCGAAGGATCACCCCATGGCCCCCAGACGACGACCTCCCAGGATATGCAGGTGCAGATGGGGCACCTCCTGCCCCGCGTCCAACCCCTGGTTAATCACCAACCGGTACCCCCCCTCCGTCAGCCCCTCGCGCTGGGCCATCTCCCTTGCCACCATCATAAGATGTCCCAGGAGAGGTTCTCGGTCCTGGGTAAAGGAGGCAAGGTACGTCACATGCTCAGCGGGTAGTACCAGAAGATGGGTTGGTGCCCTGGGGTTTATGTCCCGGATAACAAATGCCCTATCGTCACGATACAGAATATCGCTGGGGATCTCCCCCCGTCCGATTCTGCAGAAGATGCACTCCTCAGCCATACGCACCCCTTGCCCATCTCACCCCGCGCCTCACCATACCTGGTGGGGGTCGCAGCCCTTAGTCCACGCTCACCGCGAGATAGGTCGCCGTGCGCTGTATCCCTCCGATGGTGTGGATATTCCCAGTCACCAGTTCACCAATGCTGTTCAGATTATCCGCCTCCACAACAGCCACAATGTCGTACTCCCCCGTCACCGCGTCGGCCTCCCTGACCCCCTTCACCTGCCTGAGGGTTCTGAGCACATCCTTGGTCTTGCCCACCGCCGTCTCTATTAGCACATAAGCCTTAGTCACCACGATGCAATCTCCTTACCGTCCCACAGCCTGCCCTGAGTCTGCCGAAGGGTGCTGCTCCGCCGAATTCCAGCCCCCACCAGCTTTAAGTTCCGCTCACCCTGAGCCTGTGATGAAATTGTCATTGCGAGGGCGTCCTCGCCCGTGGCAATCTGGGGTGGGGCCCCCCCGTATGCCGAGTCCGGGATTTCTTCACAAGCTCTGAGCCTAGTTTACCCTGAGCTAGCCGAAGGATCGAACCATAAGCGGAATATCCCTCCTCCCCCGAATACGCCCATTCTATGGTCAGCCCATCCCACTGTCAATTGCAGCGAAAACCCACCGGCGTGCGACTTGTGCTCTCCACGAAGCTGCCCCTAAAATTCCCTAAGAAACTCTTGACATTTTACACGGAAACGGATAATCTTGGTGCGAACAGATGGTCTAGGAGCAACACCCGATCTTAACCACCGGTCCGGTTTTTGGGATCCACCTCAGATAAACAAGCAGGAGGGTGAGATAATGGATAATGAAAGGGAGCTAAGACTATCAATAGAGGATCTTCAAACCTTCTTGAAGAAAGCCAAACTCGTGAAGGCCAACGAATTCGTATATCAAGCGAGGATTGAACCCGGCGAGCTGGTCATAAAAGTACTTGAATGATGGGGATAAGAGGTTAATTGTGATGCCATGAACATTCTGACTATGCAGTGTTAATGAGCTTCCTAAGGTCGGAAATGAACTGGTCAAGACTTTTGACCTTGTCGCTCGCTTCAATGGTCTCCTCTGTCATCACGTAGGCACCGTCGATATCTGTCTCCACAATCGCCCTTCCCTTTTTCATCGGGGATCGTTTTGTCAGTGTCCCATCCTCGTCAGGGCTGATGAAGAACACTTTTATGTCCTTTGTAGTCTTGTCTTGAGACAACTTGATCTTCCAGTATCCCGTCTGGGCTATCCGCTCTCGCAGCGTTACCTTACTGGAGACTACTGCTACTACCTGACTGGTACTGGGATTGTAGATAACAATGTCAATGTCAGGCAGATGAAAGCCGAATTCTCCTTGTGCACCGAACCTGACCAGGAGATTACGCCTAACTTGGTTCAATACATCAGATAAGTTGTTCGGCTGAGAACGCTCTAAAGTGTTTCCTTGTATGATTTCGAGCCCTAATTCCCTGACCTCCCTCTGGATTATATGGGTGATTAGCTTCTCAAGGTTCTTCCCCTTAAATGCCCTCCAAGACTGTTCATGGTCACCACTAGCAGTGGGGTGCTTTAACCAGTCGGCGTGGTGAACCTCTTTGGCTTCTGCTAGTATGGCTGAGGTGTAACGGTAAGTATTAAGTTCGTGCTGTGTTCTCCACTTCTCGAAGATGACCACCAAATCGGCATAGTTCATTATGAGCAGACCTTCCGCTAGTCCTTGTTTGAACCTCTCTCATAGTAAGCCCATTTGACATCTCTTTTGCGCTCGGGTTGGGCGCTTTTCTCCAAGGGTTTCCGCATGATGTGCAGGTACTTAAAGCCGCGTAGGTAGAAATTGAACCGCCGCGCTCGATTGTGCCACAGCCCCGTATTGGAGCTTTGGCCTCTCCTCACCACACTTATGACATCCACAGGCTCAAAGTATTTAGTCAATCGTTCGTATATCTTGAAACCAACAGGAGTAAATCGTTTCTTTACCCACTGGTCGCCTATCAACCACCCCAGCACTTTCCCTTCTTTCAGTACTCGGTGGGCCTCTCTCATCACTTTCTCAAGCTCGTTGTAGAACTCCTCGCTCTCAGCGGAGATGTTGCCAAATGACAGTGGACTGGCATTGTACTTTATGTTGTCTCCATATGGGGAATCTATAAACACCATGTCCACCGTGTTGTCGTCCAATGGGATGCTTCTCGCGTCGTTCTCTATGATATCTGGGCGAGTAGGAACAATGTCATAGCCTTTGACCCTTCTTCCCTCTTCATTGCATACATCAATAGTCGTTCCACTGCCGCACATCGGGTCCACGACAAGATCATCTCGCTCTGTATATCGCTTCACAAGGTTCCAAATAATGAACGCTGGGGTTACCCCTGCATACTTGTTGTTACCTTTTGGTGTTTGGCCGTAGCTTTGCGTCGGATAGTCCCAAAGAGTAGTGGATTCGAGCGTGGGTTTGTCTTTTCTAACATGAGCTGTGCCATTGGTTCTCCGCCAGACCGCAAGCTCCTCTGCTATCTGTTTCACCAGGGTTGTAGCGTTTTCCTCCCGGTCTGAGCATTGGTCTTGCTTTCCGTTGGGAGCGAGCAGGGTACTCAGTGCATCCACTTCATAATAATCAAGAGGCTGGTGGGACTCCAACTGTAGTGCAGACAGGGTTTCCTTCGCGTTCTCAATCCACTTTGGTTGGTCAATACACTCTATCTTCACTTGATAGGGATATCGACCCTTCCATGCTTCGGGAATGAGCCTGTGTCCCCCAGCTGTTTCGGCCAGAAAAACACCCGCTAGCCTGTTGCTCTCTACATTCAGTAAGAACAAGCTATCACCAGGCTCCAGGCATAACACTTCGTCGCCAGCCAGCTTGTCTGTCCCGAAAAGAGACCTGTCAAAGCATTCGCTCTCAGATTTGTTGGTGCATTTGAAAATGAACCCTTTCGGCATCCTAACCAACCTCCCTCGAAGTCGCTCCAAACGGGCATCGTTATCTCGCCCCCGTAGCCTACCCCACCCCCTCCAACGCGTCAACTGGGCTGTTTTTGCACCATGCCCCCCCTGCCACCCACCCCTTCCCCACCACGCCCCCGCCCGCGCATAATCGTATCATCCCACTTCACCTGCTCAGACCAACGCCCTGGAATCGTAGAACATGGATAAACCAGTGCAACGACAGTCAAATGTGGGTGCAGAGCCTGTCCTGAGCCTGTCGAAGGAGGAAACCCTGCTGCCCATGACACGCGGAGGAAAACGACCCGGCGCCGGCGCGCCCACAGGCAATCTTAATGCCCTCAAAACAGGCCGCCGCTCCCGGCAGCTAAAGCTCTTGTACGCCGACCTCGCCCTCCATCCCGTCTTTCGAAACCTCCTCCTGCGCCAGCACATGAAACACATCTCCAGGCCCTCCCGTGTGCGACTGCGCCGCCTCTACCTGGATCTCCTGGCCCGCCTCATCGCCTCTCAGTACATCCAGTCCCGCCTCACAGACATCGTGCACAAGCCACCTGGGTCGACACCTTGAAACTACAGAACATGATCAGACCAGTACAGCACCAGTCAAATGTGGGTGCAGGGCACGCCCTGCCATACAATCAAACCGCGTACCCCTTTCCAGCTTCCAGAGCACCCATAAAAATGAAAAATCCCCAGACAATCAAAACCCCACCCTTCCCGACCTGCTCAACAGCCCGCCTGGCTCAACGTAAGCCCAGGTATGCTATACTCTTGGCCAAAAGGCGACGGAGCAGACAGCTTGCGCACACTACGCCTGGCCATGGCCCAGATTAACGCCACCGTCGGCGACCTGGATGGCAACACCGCCAAGGTCCTGGACTACATCCAAAGGGCCAAAGCCCAGCAGGCCGACCTCGTGGCCTTCCCCGAGATGGCCATCACCGGCTACCCCCCGGAGGATCTGCTCTTCCAGCCCTCCTTCATCCAGGCCAACATCCAGAAGATGCACCAGGTAGTAGCCCACTCCCAGGGCATCACCGTCGTAGTCGGCTTCGTGGACTCCCAGGGCGACATCCACAACGCCGCCGCCATCGCCCACGACGGCCACCTCCTGGGCATCTACCACAAGATGTACCTGCCCACCTACGGCGTCTTCGACGAGGACCGCTACTTCAAGACCGGCGAACACTGCCCCGTCTTCGTCATCAACGGCATCCACATAGGTGTCAACATCTGCGAGGACATCTGGTATGCCCTCGGCCCCGCCGCGGTGCAGCGAGAGGCCGGCGCCGAGGTCATCGTCAACATCAACGCCTCCCCTTACTACGCAGGCAAGCGAGGCTTCACGGAGCGAATGGTCGCCACCCGGGCTTCCGACAACGAGGTATACGTCTCCTACACCAACATGGTAGGAGGGCAGGACGAGCTGGTCTTCGACGGCGGCAGCATGGCCTTCGACCAGAGGGGAGAAATGGTGGCCCGGGGAAAGCAGTTCGAAGAAGACCTGGTGGTGGTCGACCTGGACGTGGACGCCGTCTTCAACTATCGCCTTCGCGACCCCCGGCCCCGCAAGGAGCGCCCCGTCCTGGAGACCATAGGCATCCCTCAGATAGTGCACCACTCCGACTACACCCCAGGACAGCCCAAAACAGCCATAACCTCCCACATCTGCGACTCCCTGGCTCCCCTCCAAGAGGTATACTCCGCTCTCGTCGTGGGCACCAGGGACTACGTACGCAAGTGCGGCTTCCAGAAAGTCATCATCGGACTCTCCGGGGGAGTAGACTCTAGCCTTACCGCGGCAGTCGCCGTAGACGCCCTGGGCAAGGATAACGTCCTGGGAGTAGCCATGCCCTCGCGGTACTCCTCCGAAGGCAGCCTCCTGGATGCCCAGGCCCTGGCCCACAACCTCGGCATGGAGATGATAACAGTCCCCATAGAAGAGGCCTTTGAAGCCATGCTGCACATGCTTTCCGACCCCTTCAAAGGCACCCAGCCCGACGTCGCCGAAGAGAACCTCCAGACCCGCATTAGGGGTAATATCCTCATGGGCCTATCCAACAAGTTCGGCTGGATGGTCCTCACCACCGGCAACAAAAGCGAGATGGCCACCGGCTACGCCACCCTCTACGGCGATATGGCCGGAGGCTTTGCAGTCATAAAGGACGTGCCCAAGACCCTGGTATACCAACTATCCAGGCACCGTAACGCCCACGGCAAGCCCTTCCTCGGACGGAAGGGCAAGCCCAAGAACGTCATCCCACTCAGTGTGATCGAGAAGGTCCCCACCGCCGAGCTAAAACCCAATCAGACTGACCAGGACATTCTTCCCCCCTACGAAGTCCTGGACCCCATCCTCCATGCCTACGTGGAAGAAGACCGTAGCTTCGCCGACATCGTGGACATGGGCTTCGACACAGAGACAGTCCAGAAGGTCATCACCATGGTGATCCGCAACGAGTACAAGCGTCGCCAGGCTCCCCCCGGAGTCACGATCACCCCACGGGCCTTCGGACGTGACCGGCGTTTCCCCATCGTCAACCGCTACAAGCAATTCTAGCAGGCCATCTCAAAGTGGCAACATGCGGGGACGCTTGAGAGCCGGCAAGATCAGGAGATGGCTCTGCTGATGGTGATGATGATGACTCCTGAAACCACCAGCAAGGTGCCCAGGACCGTCCTTTTAGTGATCCTCTCCAACCGCTGTAGAAAGATGTGGGCCAGGATTAGGGTTACCAGGGGAGTGATGGCAGCAACGGGTGAGACCACCACTACAGGAGAATTGCTCAAGGCAAAGTACAGTGAAGTGACGCCGGCGGAAGAAGCTATCCCGGACAGGCCAAACCAAAAGAAGCCACGGCGAGAGGAAGTGCGCAGGTCGTTGGGAATGTGGCGGTGGAACATGAGCGAGACGTACCCGAATCCAAAGAGCAAAGCGAAGGCGGTCGCCACCAGGGGTGGGGCATACTCGGTGGTCACGTGCTTGCCCACAGTCTGCGAAGCGCCATAGGCCATGGCCGCGCCTATTGAGGCCATATATCCCAGCCAAATATAGCCCCGCCGGCGAACCTCGGTTTGAAGGAACTTCAATTTACCTGCTCACTGGTTATGAGAATGATGCCGCTGACGATGGTTGCGGTACCCAGCAGTAGCCAGGGAGTGATGGTCTCCCCTAGGAAGATTATGGCCAGGATGGTGGCGAAAAGTGGGGCAGTGCTGAACAGCGGCGTCGCCCGGGCTACTCCAGCCAGCTGAATGCCAACGTTGTGGAGGAACCGCCCCAGGGCAAAGTTTAACAACCCGGCCAAGGCGAACCAGAAGAAGGCGACGGCGGCCAGAGTGGTGATATCGTCCAGATTGAACACCACCGCCAGAATGATCACCATGAGGCTCCCTGGAATCAAGGACATCCAAGTGCCGGTGGTGGGGCGAAGAGACTGGAGGCCCAGACGCACCCAAATGACGCCAAAACCCCAGCAGGTGGCCGCCAGCAGGGCGAAAGCTACTCCTAGCATGATGAGGCAGCCTCACTCCAGTCCAAGGGGCATCTTTCGCGGGTCAGCCACAAATGCCGTCGAGTCACCAGTACGGGTCAAGATTGGCGACAGCTCGCTGTGCATGTTAACACCCTTGTAGGATCGTGTGGGCGCTCTCTGAAAGCAACAAACTCAGCCATTCGGTAGTGCTCTCAGGGGGATTGTTGACGACGGATGGCCCTGGCAACGGCGACAAACCTAGTCGCACCAAATGCTCCATCCAATAGCCTAGGTCAGGACAGCGGTGCGAAGGTACGCTTTTTCACGGACATGGTAACGAAGGTCTCGCTGCGCTTAACGCCCGGTATGACGCCTACAACACCCAGGATAAATCTGTGGAGCTCCTCCGTGGAGGGCACCGCCACCCAGGCGAAGAGGTCGAATGCGCCCGTGGTTACGGAGACGTTCAGGGCTTCGGGTGCTTTGGCTAGTGCAGCAGCCACGTCCTCTATCTTACCAGGATCCACTTGAAGCGCGATGATAGCCTCGGTAGTATACCCCAACTTTGAGGGCTCAGGAAGAGCCAATACCTGGATAGCCTCGTCTTCTATCAGGTGCTTCAGTCGGCGGCGTATGGTTCCTTCGCTAACCCCCAATTGCCGCGCTATCTTGGCGTTGGACGCTCTGCCATCCAACTGAAGAATGCCAATAATTTTCCTGTCTAATTCATCCATACTGTCTCCGATTCAGTGAGGATTTCCCGTGTCAATCCTATAGCATTGTACGAATTGTGTCAATAGGTTGTACTGGGTCAAGACATATCGGACAGCGCCTCCTCTCTGGTAGGGTGAGTTGTGAACCAGTCATGGTAGAACTGGTCGGGGGTCTTGTAGCCCAAAGCCTGGTGAGGCCAGACAGTCTCGTAGACGGGATCCCAGTGGAGGAGAGCAGCCTCCAGCTCGTCCAGATCGGCGGGTAGCCCCTCTACCTGGTAGGACTCCTCCTCGTCGGTGCGGAAACTGCGCTCGATACACCCACTGCCCCTTCGGCAAGCTCGGGGCAGGCTCTGGGCATAGTCTGGACGGTGGGAATAGTGTATCAACTGCAACTCCTCCACGGAGGGGCCGCACTCTTTATGAAACTCACCTTCTTTGTCGGACTGTATCGCCTGGACCGGGAAGGAGAATTTCGCTGTCATCCGCTTCAAGAACCTCGCCCCCTGGACACCAAGCAGGTGTCCATTTACACCGGGATTCCCGGTCGGTCCACTATCATCTCTTTGGGCCGCCGCATCCTCTGCCGCAGAGGGCTTCGCCGGAAGTCCTGCCAGGCGCCTTGCTCCCGACAGTATAGCCCCTTAAATACTCATCGTTACACCAGCGTACCACCCCCCTTCATCTCTCCTGCTGGCGTCCAATACGTGTCTATTCCTAATCATAACCCCGGGAAAACTCGCCAAAAATTCGTTCCGCGGCCCTTGCTACCCCCAAAAGGCACCCCTGTTATATTGACGGTGATCCAAACAATAACACCCCGGACTCAGTTCCGAGGGGATCCTTTATCCGCCTGATGATCAGGCGACTGTTCAGTGTCCTCGGACGCTATTTATCCTCGCTTGTTTTCCCTGCACGGGTGGGGTTTGCCCTGCCCACATTGTGGGCTCTCTGTTTGTATTTTTATGACAAAAGTAGCACCCGTGAAACGCCTAAGCCCTCGCCAGATGTGGGAAGCAGCCCTGGGCAGTTTGGAATTGCAGGTAAGCCGACCCAGCTATGCTACCTGGCTCAAAGATACCACAGGCCTATCCTTTGACGACAACAAGATAGTAGTGGGCACTCCTTCCCCCTTCGTGGCCCAATGGCTTGAGCAGCGCATGTCCTCCCTCATCGAGACCACCCTCTCCCAGGTGGCGGGCCAGCCCACGTCGGTAAAATTCCAGGTCATGTCGAAGCCAGCCCCCCATGCACCTCGGTGCGAAGAACCCCAAACCATGGCTGGCTCTTTCCCACAGGTGGCCAATGGTCACTCCGCCGCAAACGGCAACGGCTCCTTTAAGCTCAACCCCAAATATACCCTTGATTCCTTCGTCGTAGGCGAATCGAACCAACTCGCCTATGCCGCGGCCCAAGCAGTCTCCTCCAGACCCGGCGCAGCCTACAACCCTCTCTTCCTATACGGGGGCATTGGTCTGGGCAAGACCCACCTTCTACACGGCATAGGCCACGCCTCAGCCAGCAGAGGCCTCAGCTACCTGTATGCAAGCTCCGAGCAGTTCACTAACGAGTTCATCACGTCCATACAGACAAAGAGGACCCGGGAGTTTCGCGAGAAATACCGTTCGGTGGACGTCCTTTTAATGGATGACATTCAGTTCATCCGTGGTAAAGAGGCTGTACAAGAAGGGTTTTTCCACACTTTCAACGATCTTCACAACTCCAACCGCCAGATCGTTATTGCCTGCGATAGACCTTCCTCGGCACTGATCCCCCTCGAAGATCGCCTTCGCTCTCGCTTCCAATGGGGTCTCAGCGCCGACATCCAGATACCAAACCAAGAGACATGCGTGGCTATCCTTAAGGTTAAAGCCAATCACATGAGCATAGGCGTGCCTCATGCTGTCTTGGATATGATCTCCTCCCACTTCCGTTCGAGCGTCCGCGAGTTAGAGGGTGCTCTGAACCGGGTATGTGCCTATGCCGATCTAACAGCCCAACCAGTAGACTTGGATCTGGCCTATCGTAGCTTGCAAGACTTGCTAGCAACGAAGCAGAGGCAAGCCCCTACAACAGATATCATAATCTCACACGTTTGCTCCTTCTATAATCTCAATGTCCAGATCTTAACAAGCAAGCGCAGAGATCGAGTAGTTACACAGGCGCGCCAGGTAGCAATCTACTTGCTACGCGAATTGACGCAGACATCGCTAAAGGATATCGGCCTGTTACTAGGAAACCGCGACCATACAACAATCCGATATGCCCACACCAAAATTCTAAAGGAAAAAGACTCCAATCTCGGACTCAAGACACAGCTTGACGCTATCACAAACATTATTTCAAGCTGACATTCATATTAAACAATCTTCTTTCCCTATTGTTCCCAAAGTGAACATGCATTTCCCGCAACGGTAGTCCAGCTATTTACTCCTACTTTTCTACTACCCACAGACATAACAGATAGGAATTTTCAATTATCCCTGTAACCATGTATTCTTATTATTACAGTATAGATATATAGAGAGTATCTTTTTATTACATGATAGATACAGCAAGAATAGTAGTGAGAGCTGGGAATGGCGGAGGTGGTTGCATCAGCTTCCGAAGAGAAAAATTTGTTCCACGCGGGGGTCCCGATGGTGGGGATGGTGGCGATGGAGGATGTGTGATAATAAGAGCCCAGTCAGGACAACATATGCTTAGAGCTTTTAGATATAGGAGAAGCTTCCGTGCCGGTGATGGTAGGGGGGGTCAGGGGAATAACAGGGTGGGACGCACAGGGGAAGATTATATTATCAACGTGCCAGTGGGGACTCTTGTTACAAAGGTAGATAGAATTGGTGAGAAGGAAATTATAGGGGATCTAGTAGGTGCAAATGAAGAGCTTATTGTTGCAAGAGGAGGGCAGGGAGGTAGAGGGAATACAAAGTTTACTCGGCCACAGAATAGGACTCCTCTATTAGCGGAGGCTGGTGAAATTACAGAGGAGATTGTCTTGGAGCTTGAGCTACAGGTTCTAGCTGACATGGCGATTATAGGCATGCCAAATGTGGGAAAGTCCTCCCTCCTTCGAGTATGTTCCAGAGCGAGGCCGGATGTTGCAGCATATCCCTTCACTACAATAGAGCCTGTTCTGGGATTGGTAGAGAGGAAAAAACAGGAGTTTGTGCTAGCAGAAATCCCTGGACTAATAGAGGGGGCGCATCGGGGAACAGGACTGGGGCATGAGTTTCTAAGACACATGAAGAGAACTAGAGGTATTATCCACGTCTTAGATGGTACGTCTGAGCATTTGGTACAGGATTATCTCCAAATACGGGAAGAGATGAGATTATATGATGAGAGTCTCCTGAATAAGCCTGAAATGGTGGTGGTTAACAAGATGGATATACCTGAGGTGCAGAGCAGACGTGCTGAGATAGAGATGGTACTCCGAGAGAGGAATATCGATGTACAGTTCATATCTGCAGTTACGGAAGAGGGAGTTGGGAGCGTACTTGATAGAGCACTAGAGATATTGGCAGCCCAGCCTGCCATAGAGACCACTTATCCACGGGCTATTCCTGTATTAAAGCCTAGGACGAGAGGCAATAGAGCCTCCATTGAGAAGCGGGAAGGTGTCTTTGTGGTAAAATCGCCCCGGGCTGAGCGCATAGTCCGGCGAGTGGACCTGGAGGACTGGAGCGTACAGGCTCAGCTATGGGAAGAGCTCAAACGGATGGGCACTGTTCGGGCCTTGGAGAAGGCCGGCGCGAAGGAGGGGTCTGTGGTGAGAATAGGCGACTGGGAGCTGGAGTGGAAGTAGCATGAAACTGGGCATCTTGGGAGGGACGTTCGATCCAATCCACATGGGACACCTCATCATCGCCCAGGAGGCAGCTGTCAGGGTTACCCTGGATGAAGTATGGTTCATCCCCACGGGTCAGCCGTGGCTCAAGGGGGGAAGGGGGATATCCCCATCGCACCACCGGGTAGAGATGGTACGGCTGGCCCTGGAGTGTAATTTCGGTTTCAAAGTATCCGCCGTTGAGGTAGACCGGCCAGGGCCGTCCTATACCGTGGACACTCTAGTGACCCTACGAGAGGGAGATGCCAAAGAAGACTCCCTCTTCTTTATCCTTGGGATGGACTCCCTGGAGACCCTGCACCGCTGGCACCAACCGGAACGCCTCTTTGATTTGTGCACCTTGGTTGCAGTGTCCCGGCCGGAGCATCGGGACTTTGACCTGACCTCTCTGGACCGGATCCGCCCAGGAGCTTCCAGCGAGGTAGTCATAATCGACGGCCTGGACATAGGAATCAGTGGGGCGGAGATTCGCCGGCGGGTCTCTCAGGGCCTGCCGATAACCTACTGGGTTCCTCGCGCCGTCGAGAAGTACATCCATGAACACCACCTTTATCAGGAGGCCGACCTTGAGTAATGAGCTTGCCTTTCCGTCCGAGGAAGGGCTTGCCCAAAAAATCCTGGAACTCTCAGAGAGAGTAGGGGCACTGAAGTACGGGGAGTTTACCCTGTCCTCGGGGGCAAAGACCAGTTACTACTTCGATGGTCGCCTTATCAGCCTGAATCCAGAGGGAGCCTACTGGCTTGGCAAGATATTTCTCGAAAAGTTAAAGGGGTACGATGTCGCAGCGGTGGGAGGGCCGGCCATGGCCGCAATCCCCATCGTCACAGCCGTTGCTCTGACGAGCCAGATGGAGGGCACTCCAGTGCAGGCTTTCTTTGTGCGCCCCGAGGCCAAGGGCCACGGCACCGGCCAGCAGGTGGAGGGCAGACTTGAGCCGGGCAGTCGAGTGATGATTGTGGACGACGTTTGTACCTCTGGAGGCTCGCTGTTCACCGCCATCCAGGCCGCGGAGGCCGCGGGGTGCCAGGTGGTGAAGGTTATGGTGGTGCTGGACCGCCATCAGGGGGGCAGCGATGAGCTACGGCGGAGGGGCTACGAGTTCCAAGCACTGCTGGAGCCGGCCCCTGACGGGACCGTGCGGGTGGCGGAGTAGATAAGGGATAGTGTACCAAACGGGTTTGTAGACTTTTGCCAGAGAAAGCAGTAAAGGTTGCCATCGTTGGAGAGTTTGGAGGCAAGTAGACTAGGGGGATTAGCCATATGGAATACGAATGGGAGCATGAGTTAGTCCTAGACAAAGGCCAATTGGATAAGGTGACTGCATTCTACGTGTATAGAAGTAGTGATGCATTTGATGGAAACGCAATAATCAACAGCTATGCCGACATAAATGGGGTATACATCAGGCGGGATACGCTTGAGGGACCGCCTGAAAGGATGCAAATCACGTTGAGATGGTGATAGCCAGATTAGGACACTGCCGGGCAAGGCCTTTCTTGACAGCCCAGGGGACGGCTCTTATACTCGCGGCAAGTCGGACATAGCAAAAGGCTGAGAACAGGGAGAGTAGGCCTCAAGCGGGACTCAGAGAGCCGGGTAAGGTGTGAGCCGGTGTCCGCGCAGGGGTTGAATGGGCCTGGGAGCCGCAAACCGAACGCTCTTTACAAAGGGCCAGTAGGCCTTGCCGAATGAGTCCCGTTACAGGCTCGTGAGTCCGTCGCAATGGGCTCTACCGAGATAAGTGAGAGATGAGGTAACTTTTTCGTCTCTCCAGCTAAGGGTGGCACCGCGGACGAGACCCGCCCCTTGAGGGTGGGTCTTCTTGTTTTAGGACGCATCTGCCAGGTGCGGCAGCAAATAGAGAGGGGATTGCTTCTTGGGAGATGACTATGCTGAAGCAGAGGATTCTGACTGGCATACGGCCCACGGGGGCCCTACATCTGGGCCACTATGTAGGGGCGCTGGAGAACTGGGTGCGCCTGCAGGACGAGTACGACTGCTTCTTCCTCATAGCCGACTATCAGGCTCTGGGCGACCACCTGGATGACATCGACGGAATACGACGTTCCGTTATCGAGGTGACACTAGACTGGCTGGCGGTAGGTCTGGATCCGCAGCGTAGCACCTTCGTCATTCAGAGCTACATCCCAGAGCATGCCGAACTCACGCTGCTCCTCTCCATGCTCACACCTCTCGGCATGCTCCAGCGGAATCCCACCCTCAAAGAAGAGATGAAAGAGCTAGATATAAGAAACCCTTCTGTGGGCTTCTTTAACTATCCGATGAGCCAGATGGCAGACATCCTTCTGCCCAAGGCTCACCTAGTACCCACGGGGGATGACCAGCTTCCACATATCGAAATGACGCGAGAGATAGTCCGGAAATTCAACAGAAGCTATGGCCAGGTGTTCCCGGAGCCCCAAGCACTGGTGGGGCGGGTCCCCCGCCTTGTGGGCATTGATGGCCAGGCCAAGATGAGCAAAAGCCTGGATAACTGTATCTATCTTGGTGATGATGAAGAGACGGTTAACCGAAAGGTTATGAGTATGTACACCGACCCCACTCGTGTCCATGCCACCGACCCCGGGCACGTGGACGGGAACCCCGTGTTCATGTACCATGACGCTTTCAATCCCAATGCCGCGGAGGTGGAGGAGTTGAAGGAGCGTTATCGGGCCGGTCGCGTAGGGGACGTGGAGGTGAAGCGTAAGCTGGCGGCTGCTCTCAACGACTTCCTAGAACCCATTCGAGAGCGCCGTGGCCACTACCAGCAGCATCCCGAGTTGGTACGGGACGCGCTTCTGGAAGGCACCCGCTACGCTAAAACCATAGCAGAGGCGACCATGGCTGAGGTGCGGGATTCCATGCGCATCAGCAGGTACGTGGAATAAGGGGCCGAGTCTCAATTCGCAAGGACTAGCAAGTATGAGCATGTACTACCCATCGTTAGAAGAGGTCAAGGGCCTGGCTGGGCAGGGTCCTTCCGCCGCGGAAGGACAGGGCAACCTGGTTCCCCTGTACCGTGAGATTAACGGGGACCTGGAAACCCCCGTCTCCGCCTACCTCAAGATAGCCCAGCCTCCCTACTCCTTCCTCCTGGAGAGCGTGGAGGGCGGAGAGCGGCTGGCCCGCTACAGCTTCATCGGGACGGAGCCCTTCCACGTGGTCAAGACCGGCCCCGGGCAGCCCGACGGCGAGGTAGACCCCCTGGTGCTGATACAGGAGAAGCTGGACAGGTACACCCCGGTGCCAATACCGGGGCTGCCCCGCTTTCACGGTGGCGCTGTGGGCTATCTTGCCTACGACGCCGTCCGCTACTTCGAGCGAGTGCCTACGCCCTCCAAGGACCCCCTGGGACTGCCGGAGGCCCTGTTTCTATTCGTGGACACCCTGCTGGTCTTCGACCACTTGAGGCACAAGATAAAGGTGGTCACTCACATCCACTTGGACGACGGGAGTGTAGAAGGGGCCTACGAGGAAGCGGTAGGGCGGATTGAGGGCCTGGTGAGTCGTTTGAGCAGGCCCTTGGTAGTGGAACCTGGCATCAAGAGGGAGGGTGGGCAAGGGGGATCGGACGTCTCCTCCAATATGTCCAAAGAGAGATACGAAGCTCTGGTGGAGCGGATAAAGGAGTACATCTACGCCGGAGACATTATCCAGGCGGTTCTTTCACAGCGGCTGGCAAGGCCCACCCAGGCGTCTCCCTTCGACATCTACAGGGCACTACGCACCCTCAACCCATCACCATACATGTACTTCCTGGCCCTAGACGGATTCCACATCGTTGGTGCCTCCCCGGAGCTCCTGGTGCGGGTGGAGGATGGGGTCATCTACAACTTTCCCCTGGCAGGGACGCGGCCCAGAGGTGGGACCATCGCAGAGGACGAGGCCCTAGCCCAGGAGTTGCGCTCCGATGAGAAGGAGCGGGCCGAGCACATCATGCTGGTGGACCTGGGCCGCAACGACGTCGGACGCATCTCCCAACCGGGTTCCGTGGAGGTCACCGACCTCATGCGGGTGGTGCGCTACTCCCACGTCATGCACCTGGAGTCGGAGGTGCACGGCAGGCTGCGGGCTGACCGCACCGTCTACGATGCCCTCCGCTCCTGCCTGCCGGCGGGCACCCTATCAGGCGCTCCCAAAATCCGGGCCATGGAGATCCTGGCAGAGCTGGAGGCCGAGAGGCGGGGCCCTTACGGGGGAGCCGTGGGCTATTTTGGATTCAGCGGCACCATGGACACCGCCATCACCATCCGTACCATGGTTCTCAAGGACGGGGTAGCCTATATCCAGGCTGGAGGCGGCATAGTGGCCGATAGCGTGCCTGAGAAGGAGTACCAGGAGACGCTGCACAAGGCCCGGGCCGTCCTGCGCGCCATAGAGGAGGCGGAGGAGGCTTCCTAAGGGCCATACAGCGTGATTGATATTCTTACGCCAGGGCTATACCGTCAAGAGTTGCCCGTCCGTACACCCCGCGCAGTTCCTGCGTCAAAAACGTGGTCATCCAGTGACCAGCCGGCGGCTAATGTGTGGTAGGCTTTGATGGTGGAAGCAGGCAGAGAGTTCACGGCATTGCGGGCTATTCATCTCTGGAGCAAGAGGCGCTGGCTGTCTCTATCCATGATAGCCTTGGGTGTGCTCCTGCTCAGCGTCGTTGGCGGATACTACCTGTACGCCTCTTTGGCTCGCTCCCAGCTTGGAGAGTCGGAGTATATCGTCTCCCCCGATATGATAGCGCAATTCGACAGATTCGCGTCCCTCTACCCCGGCAGTCTCCTGCCGTCCCTGTACTGGAATGACCCGCGCCGGGCGGACGTGGACTACGACTCTTATTCCTCGCTGTTTGAGGGCTTTGCTCCCCTGGACGGCGACGCATTGCCTGAGGACACTGGGAAGCTTACTGCTCCCACCAGAATAGAGATTCCGGCCATTGGCCTGGCCTCCACCGTCAAGGCCCTGGAGATACTCAACTATGGAGACGCCCGGGGCTGGGAGACCCCTAAAGACGTAGTAGGCCATATTCCTACCACCGCCAGTCCCGGGGAAGTTGGCAACGGATACTACTTCGGCCATCTGCTGAGTCCCGTAAAAGGAGAAGGCTCTGTGTTCCGCAACCTGATCAGGATCCCTGATCTACTCCGCAAGGGGCAGGACGTATACATTATCCTCTACAACGAGGTGGATACGGCCTACCTCTATCAGGTAGTTCAAACTGGAGAAGTACAGGCAAGCGACTTCGTCCTGGAGGATACCTCAGATGCTACTGTCACCCTGGTAGCCTGCGTTCCCGCGTATGTATACGACCACCGCTTCCTGGTGACCGCGAAGCTGGTGGGGGTAAAAGGGTGATTCTTCTTGCTCTTCGCCGGGTGGGTTACCTCCAATGCGGGCCGCACCATACGCGTCTTTGCCCGGGCAATCCGGGTTTTGAGGCGACCGGTTCACCACTGCGGATGGGCATCACCTTGCTGCCAGGGGCCTACACGTCCAGATTGCGAACGCTGGTGGCGTAGGCCTGGATGAAGGCCTTGCGAGGCGCTACATCCTCGCCCATGAGCTCGGAGAAGACCCTGTCGGCGGCCTCGGCGTCCTCCGCGGTCACCTGAAGCAGGGTGCGGGTCTCGGGGTTCATGGTGGTCTCCCAGAGCTGATCGGGATTCATCTCTCCCAGTCCCTTGTACCGCTGAGTGGAGAGGCCTCGCTTCCCTTCCATTTTCTTGAGAATTTCGTCCTTCTCCGACTCCACGTAGGCGTAGCGGGCGTCCTTTCCCGCCTGGATCTTGTACAGCGGCGGCTGGGCTATGTACAGGTACCCATCCTCTATCAGGGCCTGCATGTTGCGGTAGAAGAAGGTAAGCAGCAGTGTGCGTATGTGGGAACCGTCTACATCGGCGTCGGTCATGATGATGACCTTGTGGTAGCGCAGCTTCTCCAGGTTAAGGTCGTCCCCCAGGCTTGCTCCCACCGCAGTGATGATGATACGAATCTCCTCGTGGCCCAGCATTTTGTCGAGGCGCGCCTTCTCCACGTTTAAGATCTTGCCCTTCAGAGGCAAGATGGCTTGGAAGCGCCGGTCTCTACCCGCCTTGGCCGAGCCGCCGGCGGACTCTCCCTCTACCAGGTAGAGCTCGGAGAGGGCGGGGTTCTTTTCAGAGCAGTCTGCCAGCTTGCCGGGAAGGGAGCCGCCGTCCATGGCGTTCTTCCTCAGCACCATGTCCCGGGCCTTGCGGGCTGCCTCCCGCGCCCTCTGGGCGGTGAGGCACTTCTCCATGGTGCGTTTGGCCTCCTGGGGGTGTTCCTCCAGGTAGTAGGTGAGGGCCTCGGCGATCACAGAGTCCACGTACCCCTTCACCTCGGGGTTGCCTAGCTTGCCCTTGGTCTGGCCTTCGAACTGGGGGTCCATCAGCTTTATGCTCAGGACCGCCGTCAGGCCTTCGCGCACGTCCTCTCCGGAGAAGTTGGGCTGGTCTTCTTTCAGGTACTTCTGCTTGCGTGCGTAGTCGTTGAGGGCGCGTGTGAGGGCGGTACGGAACCCGGTGAGATGGGTTCCTCCGTCGACGGTGTTGATGCAGTTGGCAAAAGAGTAGGTGATCTCTGAGAACCCGCCGTTGTACTGAAGGGCAGCCTCCACCATGGTGCTGTCCACTGTCTTCTGAATGTATATGGGACTGGCCTGCAGCACCTCTTTGTTATGATTGAGCTGGCTGACAAAGCTGGCGATCCCTCCATCGAAGAAGTATTCCTGCTTCCATGTGGAGTACCCCTGTTCCCTGTGCCACTCACTGATTACGGATATTTGGAGGCCCTTGTTGAGATAGGCCATCTCCTTGAAACGCTGGCACAGCGTGTCGAAGTCATATTCAGGAGGCCCAAATATCTCCTCATCGGGTATAAAGGTGGTAGTGGTTCCAGTGCCCGTCGCCTTCTCCACCCTTTCCAGGGGGCCTACCGCTTTTCCCCTCTGAAACTCCTGGGCGTGCAGGTAGCCATCTCTCCGTACCTCTACCCGCGACCAGGAAGATAGAGCATTGACCACCGAGGCCCCTACTCCGTGGAGTCCGCCGGAAACCGTGTAGCCCTTTCCTCCGAACTTGGCTCCGGCGTGAAGGGTGGTCATAACCGTTTCTACGGCGGACTTACCCGTAGTCGGGTGGATGTCCACGGGAATCCCCCGGCCGTTGTCCTCTACCCGGACAGCGCCGCTAGCCTCGATGCGGATTGCGATGCTGGTGCAGTCGCCGGCCATGGCTTCGTCCACCGAGTTGTCCACGATTTCGTAGACGAGATGGTGTAGGCCCCGGTAGTCCGTGCTGCCTATGTACATCCCGGGGCGGCGGCGCACCGCCTCCATCCCCTCCAGGACCTGTATGTCCTGGGCTGTATATTCTGCCGAGTGATTCTGTTCCGTCATGGTTGTTCAACCTCTCGTGCTAGGGGATTACCCTAGAGAATTTGCCTGGGCAGCAGTTCAGACTGCTGTCAGTGTTATTACCTGTCCAATCATGTACCATAGCCTATAGTCAGAGATGACATAATCGAGGTACTAAAGGGTCATAGGGAGTGGTGGGGCCAGGCTCTTTGGTGTGACAACGAATTCCGACGGGGAAAACATAGAATATGCCGCGGGGTTGATGGTCACACATAGGAATTTTAGCACATTTTTTGAAACTTGTCAAAAATTCTACTGCGTCAGGACATATCGAACAACCCCTTCAGTAGACACGCATCCCTCGACTTATGGTATCTGCGCCGAGTCCAAAACGGTGGGCCAATCGCTCGAGGTGTACCGCTGGCTCAAGAAGCACGGGATCTGGCAACGCTGAGCTACGACCTTCCGCAGGCGGTGGCGATGGCTTGCTCTAGCTCATCGGCGCGCTGGGAACCGATGAGCAGGCGGTGCCTGTTGCCGTAGACCAGCAGGACTCCCCGGTTGCCGGACACGCTGTAGACCTTGCCCTTGAGACCCCATCGGATGCCCCAGCCGCCATAGTCCATGATGGGCCTGTAGGTGTGTGCGGTGAACTCGTGGATGGTTTCCGCGGGGATATGCACCCAACCACGGTGAAGGGGCCAGAACTGCACGTAAATTCCGTCCGGTCTGACCTCTGTGCGAAGGTTGATCGAGAGGATAAAGGCAGGCAGACCCAATCCGAAGACCGCTACGAAGACCAGGAGCCAGCCATCGGAGGTGGGGTTGTTACCCCAGGGAACATCAAAGATAATCTGCTGGACGAAGGCCCATGCGAACAGGGCAGGCAGCACACCTATTAGCGATAGCAACCACCACTGGCGGAACCGTTGCACTTCTGAGAACAGGATGGGTGCGGTGTTCATGTGGTCTGCCTTGATGGGAATGGGTGTGGATTTTGGCGTGTTTCCTTTGGCTTGTGAGCCTACCTATGTTTGCCTTTGGTGCAACATGCCTTGCCTAGAAAGCATGATTCCTTATTTACGCCCAAGAACAGAACCACCACCAATCAGGAAAACTCCAAGTATGAGGATGACAATGCCTGCCCACTTGGGCTCGGAAAATACCAAACCAATGAGACCTGCGAAAGCTAAGAATGCACCCAGCAACCTTATGATAGCACCTAAACCACCTAAGGACACTCTGAAAAACAGGGGGCCTTTTTGCTGGACGATTGGTAGGATGGGTGCATGAATCAACCAAGTTTTCTCGCCATTTCCCATCAGAAGAAGCTCCGTTGCGAGCGGTTCCTGGACGAGATGGAGTCCATCATCCCTTGGGATGCGTTTCTTGCAAGGATCCTT
>JBDRIA010000063.1:0-3561 GCA_043816345.1 Chloroflexota bacterium | reverse complement strand
AGCTACACCCTACCTATCCGGAATACTTTCGTCCCACACGTAGGGCATGTTCCTTGTGTGGCTGGTCTTCCGTTCTTGAGGGTCACAGGTGTTGCATTGCTAATCTCGCGCTTCGTCCGGCATTTGAAACAATACGCTTCCATTGGCTCCTCCACAATTCAAGTCTGGGCACATTTTAGGTTAGACCTTGTGTACTCTGCAATGCTCAGTGGGATACTCCTCCTGTTGAACTAGCCATTTCCCAGGGCATAGGTAAAGTCGGTGGGCCTGTTAGTGCTCGACGTTCTGAGAGAGTCGTATCTGAGGAGAGTAGCCAGACGAGAGCATTAGGTGGACCCAACTTTCCATAACATTACTCTCGGCAAGTCCAGCTGTCAAAGGCCCTCCAGGCTTCCAAGAGCCTTGGCTGTTACTGTCTCAGTGACGATCATTCCCAGCCCCACTGGGACTTGACGTTGGCCTGGGGAAGATCAACTCATAACGTTTGGGGGGCCTGCTCTCGCAGCGTATAAGCGTCCATATACGAGATTCCCACCGCAACCGCACGCGTGAGACGATGCGTCGTGGTATATTGAGGCTAGAAGAGGACCGCATGAGGTAGAATCCACAGCGGGAGTTCGTATAACCGCCGTTACACGAGTAAGCAAGCATGGGTGATTTGCATGTTGTTCTCTTGATCCGATGACCAGTGCCGAGTTTCTGATGACCTGAGCGATGGCATACAACACTACTAGAACCAAACTGATGGAATACACGGACACAACCGCGTTTGAGCGCCTGTGCTCCGCGCTGCTGGTCAGCCAATTCAAGCAGCTCATACCTCTTGGTGGGACCGGCGACAAAGGGCGCGACGCTATCGAACCCTCTCCCTTCCGCTGCATACTTCAGAGTGAGGATGAGAGCACCATCTTCCAGTTTTCGCTCCAGAAGACTTGGCGGCAGAAGCTGAACTCAGAGCTTGAGAAGGTGTTCGCGAATGGCTTCAAGCCGTCGACCTACATATTCCTGACGAACAGGGAAATCAGTTCGGGCACAAGGGGAAAATGCCAAGAAGAAATCAAGCAGAAGTACGGGATCGACCTACAGATATTCGACGTGTCCTGGTTGCAGGCGCGGCTGGAGAGCCCGGACTATCTCCCTGTTAGACGCCAGTACCTGGGGCTAGACGAGACTACGCTTCCGGGTTTCATGGAGTCACATGAGTATGCTGCTCGGAGGATTGACCGGCAGAGGGCGCCCGACTTTCCATTCTTCCTTGGACGGGATGCTGAATATGAACAGGTCACCAAGTTCGTCGCCTCGGAAAAACAGGTCCTAGTACTTAGCGCCTCTCCTGGGATCGGCAAGACGAAGCTCATGCTGGAGGTCGCTCGAGGCATACAATTTGATGGACATGTCCGTTTCCTCCGGCCCGAGACTGAATCTATTGAGAGGCACTTGGACGAGCTTGACCCTACGAAGCCCCTCCTGCTGTTTGTTGACGATGCTCACGAGCTAGAGGGGCTCAAGCAACTCATCGCTCTTATCCTTTCGCCAGAGTTCGCGGACAAGATCCATGTGGTCGTATCCACCCATCCTTGGGCGAAGGAGCGTCTGGATAAAGAGTTCAACAGCCGTGCTGTTCGGTGCAATGTGGTTGACCTCGGCCGTTTGTCGAACCAGGCAGTTGACCAACTGATTCAGCAACCGCAGATAGGGGTTACTGATGAAGCGGAGAGGAGGGCGGTAATCAAGGTCTCCGAGGGTAATCCGCTCGTCGCGGTGGTGGCTGCATCCCTGCTGAAGGAAACGGGCAGCCTCTCTGGCCTCACACGACATCAAGTCGTGATGGCTCACTTCACCAAGGCGCTGGAGGCTGCTCTTCCCGCCCAGCCGGGCAACGACAAAGCCCTGCTATTCCTCGCTATCGTCAGTGCCACGAAGGGCATTGAGTATGGCAACTTCAGGGATCAACTTGCCGACACGCTTGGGCTTTCGGCGGACATCCTTGACGGCCTGGTAGAAAGGCTTGAGGCAATCGATCTCCTCAAGCGCAACTGGAGAGGACTGCGAGTGATACCCGACCTCTTGGCAGAGAACATTGTGTTCGATGCCTTCTTCGCTCCAGGTCACCTGTTTGATTTCAAGGGAAAGGTGCTCACACCCTTCTTTGCAAGCAAAGGGGACAAGATTTTCAGAAGTCTGGCCGAAGCGGAGCGGCTAGGCTCTTCCAGCGCTGGCAGCATCATCGACCAGTATTTGGGCGAGGCGCGGGACCTCGTAAGAAAAGCCGATGGCTTCCAGAGAGAGGCCATACTTACATGGCTGAAGGGGTTTGCAGCGTTCCGTCCTGAAGACACGCTGCTCATTCTTCGCTCACTGCTTGAGTCTCCGACCGTTGAGCCTGCGCTCGTCAAATCATCGGTCTGGGGAGCAGTGATAGTCACACATGCAGACATACTTCGGTCGGCCTCAATGATCCTTACGGAGACGGCCTGGCACTGCGAGCCGTGCCTCAGGGAAACGCTGAGGTTGCTGTATCTCATCGGAGCCAAGCAAGACCACTCCCACAGCAACCAGGACCCTTCGGGCGACGCTATTCGGGTCATTTCTGAGCAGGTCGTTGGGCTCCAACCCGGGAAACTCCAACGCGTCCAGGAGATCGCGCTCGAAGAAATCCAGGCATGGCTCAAGAACGAACCCTCCGAAGCCCAGCTTGAGGTTATCATCGCTGCGCTCCTCACCATGTCTTCGGTGGGGTGGCACAGCGCAGAGACCTCGCCCGTCGATCCCAGGGCGATTACGATTAGGCAAGGGCTCCTGAAGCTCACCAAGTCTCTGAGGGACATCAGATCTTTAGTGCAGGCTTCCTTGGCAGAGACTTACCAGATCTCTGCACCTGCACAACGCCTGTCCCTAATACGGGGACTTGTCACTACTTTGCTTCCATACTCTCCCTCTGGATTGCCAGAGCAGCTGCGTCGGTCTCTAGGAGCGGATGCGGTCAACATCGTCTCCGCACTGGCTGAACTCACCCCGGCTAACAGCATTGCCGAGAGATATGAGCTTTGGAAGGCTCTGGAGTCTTTAGGCCGCCTGGGAAGCCGACGCCTTCGCGACCTGCAAGCCAAACTCTTTACTCCGGAGCTTGACGGGTATGCGCACCTGACTGAGTGGCCAGGTCACATAAGGGGGAAGAATACTGACTGGCGCGCTGCGCAGGCTAGTCACAACGCCTACTGGCAGCGGAGGGCCAACGCCGTGTCTGGCCAAGACCTGGACACTGAACTTCGCCTACTCAACCGTTTCGTTCAGCAGGCCGTCGTGGCAGGAGGGCAAGATTCGTCTGCAACATCCATCAACCTCGGAACATTCGCCAGGGCTTTGCGTGCTATTGACCCCAGCCTGCTGCTGACAGCGCTCCAAATAGTCGAAGGCGAATACGAGCACCTGCAACGCTTCGCTGGTTCGTTCCTGGGCGAGCTCTTCATCGCTGACCCTGAGGCCGCCAAAGCGACAATGCACGAGTGGATTAGCGGGAACAACGCAACCCTTCGCTATGAAGCTTGCAGGGCAATGATG
>JBDRIA010000062.1:0-2134 GCA_043816345.1 Chloroflexota bacterium | reverse complement strand
CTCTTTGGTGATCTGCCCGCTGCTCAGGTCCGCCCGGAGCAAGTGTCCTGCATAGCCGTAAAGACGTGATGCCAATTCAGCCTCCTCGAGTATTCGGGGCAGGGAACTGGCCGCTGGGCTCAGGCTCTCCCTATCCCCTTTGTGGTACTGCCCATTTATCTTAACAGTATCGGCTTTCAATAAGCAAGTGTGTGTCGCTGTCCAGAGACTATGTCAGTCCTAAGTGTTCAGTGATATTGTCAGTAGTGGTTTCCTCCAGGGGTGGTTGGGGCTGGGTCTGGGGACAAGAGCTTTGTCCACCAAAGGGCGAGCATCCTCGAGGTTGGGGATCACCCCGGCCACGAGGCTAGAACTAGGGGCAGGAGCTTGACTCCGGGCCCCTTTGCGAGCCCGCAAGGTCACCGGTTGGGGAGGCGCTGGGGTGGTAGCGAGGATCTGCCCCTGGTAACAGACTACCAGGCTGCCATCCAGCCGTTCCTGCACCTCTACTCGGGCATGGGTATAGCTGAGGCGGTCCAGGCCTGGTAGAAGCTGGAGGGTGTGGCCACTCAGGCGCACCGTGTTATCCCTAGCTACCGTGCGCTGGTATTTAAAGCACAACACCCCTTCTAAGCATAGCTCTGGTGGAGGCTGCCGATAGGCCAAGCCCGGCTGGGTGGGAGGCACCCCGAAGCGGGCATTGAAGCGAGGCAGGAAGTTCTCCAGCACCCGGTTGGCCGCCTCCATGGTGCTAGTCCCAGCCAGGCGCAGCTCCACCACCAGGCGATCCTGGAAGGTGCCCCACAGCCGCTCAATACGCCCCTTGGCCTGGGGGGAGAGGGCAAAGATGGGCTGAATGCCCAACTCCCTCAAGGCCCGGCCAAACTGGGTGGGCTGGCGTTCCCCAGCCAGTTGCTCCTCCAGGCTCTGCATCTCCCCAGACGAGCGCTGAAAGATGCCATGCTGGTCGCTGTAGACGGCCACGGGGATGCCCTGGCTACACAGGATGTTCCGCAGCAGTAGGAAGTACCCCTGGGCATCTTCTTGTTCCCGGAATAGGGCATCGGGGACTGTTCCGGTGGCATCATCCACGGCCCCCACCAGGGTGAGGTATGGCCCCCGGCCTTCCAGCCAGTCATGGCGGCTGCCGTCCAGTTGGAGTAGCATCCCTTCTTGGGGATACCTCTCCCGCCGGCAGCGGTGCTGGGGAGGTCGGCGCCGCCGGGGACTCTTCAGCCCAGCAGCAACCAGGATGCGCCGCACCGTGGAGCGGGACAGCACTATCCCCTCCCGTTCCCCTAAAAGCTCCGTCAGGTGGCAGTGGTTTACATCCCTATAGTTCCCCTGGGCCAGTTCCCGCACTCGTGCCCTCACTCTCTCCGACATGGCATGGGCCGGCTTTCGCCCCCGGTTCCCGTGGGCCAGGACAGCAGCCCCCTCCTTTCGATAGGCTGCCAGTCCTTCCAAGAAGGGCCACCCGTGGCGCTCACTCACCCCCATCCTTCTTGGAAGGACCACCGCCTCTTTTACGCTCCACCTCCCCTCCAGAACTTTGTTCAACCCTTGCAACCTCGCTTGCTCACGTTGGCTCAATGTCAATCCTTTCATATACTGACATTTTCTCTGAACAGTTAACCACTGACAATATCATAGACCATCAACAATTCTTTCCTTGACACTGGTATCCAACTCAGCTATGATGGGCATGATTTTTCGCTACCGGAAAGTTGTTGTATGCCCTATACCGCCATCGTCCTGGAGAAGAAGGACCATATCGCCACCATAACCCTAAATCGCCCCCGGGTGCTCAACGCCGTTGATGCCCAGATGGCCGAAGAGCTGGACGATGCCTGCCAAAACATCGAGCAGGACAAAGATATCCGGGCAGCCATCATCACCGGAGCCGGAGATAGGGCTTTCTGCACCGGCATAGACCTGTCCCAGGTGGTCGCGGGCATGGATAGCGATGCCACACCATCGGCTCAGGTGAAGGCGATCCCCCTTACCTCTGAGGTTGGCACCATGATGGCGGCGCTGAACTGTCCGGTCATAGCCGCCATCAATGGCTATGCCCTGGGGCTGGGGCTGGCCATGGCCCTGGCCTGCGATATCCGCATCGTCGCCGATAATGCCCTCCTCGGTGCCCCCGATCTGG
>JBDRIA010000061.1:0-3008 GCA_043816345.1 Chloroflexota bacterium | reverse complement strand
CGCTACATCTTCAACCATTGTAATCAATTAGGCTTCCACGCTCTTCTCGGGCTCTTTGAGTGCGCTAGCCTTCTGCCGTATTTCCTCCGCTAGTTGGCTGAGCTTGGTGATGTTCTCTTTGGTAGAATCTATGCCTTGCTGGCGTACCCGATCGGCGGTCTCAATAGCTTCTATCAGGTCGTTCTGCGCCTCGGCGAGCTTGTCGATAGCAATGACAGGGTTATTGTAGGCGTCTCCTATCTCGGCTGTGTGGCGCTTGATAGCTGAGGCGTTAGCTACTACTACATTGCCCAAGAACTCCTGTGTCCGCTGTGTCGCCTCCAGAACCCGCTTCTGGCGAGCGAGGGCCATCTGAATAGCTAGACCCACCGTAATCACGTTTGTAGAGAGGCTGAGGGTGCGCTCCAGCGTCTGGCCAAGGCGAGTGTTGTTCTGCCGAGTCATCTCGATGCTAACAAAGAACTGTTCGTGGACCGTTTCCATTGTCCTGAGGTCTTGGATTCGCATGGATACATCGTACAGGACATTTGTGATCCTCTCACGCTTGACAGGGTCTTCAGTGCGTTGTATCAGTCTCTCAAGCTCTTGCATCAGCAACTCTCCCAGGTACGCGTTCCTTTGAAGCGGTAGCTGCTGGGACTCCACGTGTTCGTAGAGCTTTCTTAGCTCGACGTTGTCTTTCACCAGCATAGCCCGGCCTTCCCTGAGTCTTACCTCGATTACCGAAATCTGTTTGGACACTGGCTCATAACGAAGAGCTATCTTCTCTACCACCTGCTGTAATGATTTGAGTTGGCGGCCAAAGGGGACCGTCCCTGCCAGCCGGTCCAAAAAGCCCTTAGGTGCTAGCTCATGCGGGTTGATTTGTCTCAGGGCTATACGTAGCTCTGCCATGTCTTTGGTGACGGCCCCCCCTGCTCCTTCGCGGGTAATCATATCGCCCACGCGACCCCTAAGTAGGTTAAGTTCGGACGCAGCGGCTCTTTGTGCCTGAATCCCCAGGTTAGAGATGCTGTCGACGGCCTCTAATTCCCTGCTGCCACTGGCCGTTTCCAGTTGTTTGGCTATCTCAGCCGCGCTCTGCCTGAGGCTCTCCGCCTCTTCCTCCTTAATGACTTTAGGCGGAGTGGGTACTTTCCCGACCGGGACAATCTCTGTGGTACCGGGTTGCACTACCTCTCCTTCAATCACGTTCTCATTATTGTCTTTCCTCTCTTCTATAGCCATTTTGACCTCCTTACTTGGCTTTCTTGAAAATCAAGACTGCTGAGGCTCGACTTAGAGGCCAAGCCTCTTCAGCTCCTCCTGTACTTCTCGTGCCTCCTTAATAGTCTTCTGCAAGGTCTCAGTCACCGCTCCTATGCTGGTGCCGGCGCCCTCCGCTTTCAATGCTGCCAGCTCTAATCTAGCCTGACTCAACGTCGCTACGCAACGACCGGCTTGGTGCAGAAGCTCGTCCACCCGCAAGTATTGCCGCTGGATTATCTCCAGCCGCTGCTGATGGGAGATAAGTTTTTCTTCCCGAAAGCGAGCCTTTGTCAAGGCCACATCCGTCCCTTCCCGTTTCAGGGCCTCAATCTCGCCTTCTAATTCCCTCATCTCTGCCGTTAGTTTCTCCTCGCCAGGGGAACGGACGGCTTCGACCAGCTCCAGACCATCCCAGAGCACGCTGATACCCTGCTGGTAGGTTTCATCTGCAAGAGGAGGGATGTATGTTATCGCCAGGGGGTCCGTCTCCTTCCTCCGCATGAGAGTAGACTGAAGCTGTCCATATTCATATTCTAGTTCCAGCAACATCTTGAAACCCTGCCCCAGTTGGCGCTTCAGTGCCTCCGGCTGTTCCAGTGCCGCCCCAGCGGCGTAACGGTTAGCCAACTGCTGGGCTGCAGGATTCCGAAAAGCGGTACCGGCGCCAATAGCACCTAAACCGGCAAAGTGCTCCAGGGCTGAAGCCCGCGCCTGAACGTCTTCACTCCTCTGCTCCGCCTTCTCCAGGGCTACCCCAACCTCGGCCAACTCTTCAGGCAATCCCTCTAGCTCTCTACGGACCTGAACTCGCGTTTCGGTAGCTCGGTACCTGGCCTCCAAGGCCTCCTGACGGGCAGAGAGTGCCTCCACTTGGGTAGCGAGGCGTTGCTCGATGAGCGCCAGCTCCCGTTCCTCCTGCTCTAACTCGGCGACTTCCTGCTCCAAGCCCTTGATTTCTTGAGCGACGATTTCCTGAATCTGAAGGGCAAAGGGATCCTGGGTGCCCTGGGACTGTAGGCGCTCATATTTTTGCTTGGCCTGAGCGATCTTGGCCAGCAACTGACTCTTGATGGCGGCAAGATTCACCCGGGCACGGGACACCTTCTGCAGCAACTCCTGAGGGCGCTCCTGAGCAGGAGAGTAGGTCTTGCGAGGGTCCTCTGCCGGAGCCAGCAGCTTTTTTAGCCAGCCTTTCACCATATTTACCTCACCTATGACCGAGTCCCGCCTCCTCAGAGGCGAATATGGAGACTCAATCTTTCCGCCCCGGCGGAGCACTGGCACTGCCCAGTGCAGCCCTTCGACGGCGCCGCATGATGCGCCAGTAGTAACTGCCCAGCCCACCTATCCCGCCTAAAGTGAGGAGGCGCACGAACATTTCCCTCCCCTCAATTTGTCCGATATCGAACAGGCAGACCAGGACGTAGACCAATAGGGTCAGTACTGTATATGCGATTGCCCATTGGCGCGGCATGACAAAAACGAAAGCTAGCACCATAGGGTAGTAGAAGACGAAGAGCTGGCTGCCGAACTTCTGCCCGACTGGGCCCAACAACACCAGCAGGCTAATGATAACTACGTCCACCACGCTGGTACTAACTATGAGCCCTTGCCCCACAGGCCTCTCCATCAGGTAGCTGCCGTGAACATAGAAATTCATTAGCATTAGCACCAATACTGGAATCAACCCCACCAGCAGGTCTCGCGCCTCCCTGACGTTCAGAAAAATCACGGCAGCGATGCCTAGGACGACGAACCAG
>JBDRIA010000060.1:0-6595 GCA_043816345.1 Chloroflexota bacterium | reverse complement strand
CCTAGCCGTCCTTGACCATACAGAAACAAGCTAGACACCCCTGGCCGGGATGGAAGGGTATCCCATGCTCTCCAGACCTACAAAAGGAGAGAAGAGCATGAAGACACCACCCTACATCGCAACCCTGCTACAACCCAACGGGAAGAAGGCTCCCAGCCGCAAGGTGTGGAGCATTGACCTGGAGCATATCTGGGTTCCCTTCTTCACCGCCACCAACGTCATGGAAGAGACCTCCGTCCCATCCGAGGACCTGGGAGCGCCCCTGCGCTTGGCCCTGGCAAAGGACGGAAGCGTGAGGTTCAGCCAGACGGGACGCCCATCCCTGAAGGTAGCTCCTGTACTGAACACCCATATCCAGATGGTGCGGGAGAACTTCACCGCCACCCTTATCAACTACACGGGGAAGGTGGCGGCTGACCAGAAGGATGCCTACCGCGCCCAGGTAGAGGCTGCCCAGAAGGCCGCAGAGCCTATCCTCCAGGTGCAGGAGCTGACTATCGCCGAGGCCCTGCGCCAACAGGCCGAGGCCGAGGCCAAAGCCATCCTGGAGGCCGCTGAGGCTATCGCGGGAGCCACCGAGGTCGAAGTCGCTACCCCCGAGCCCGAACCCATCGCCGCCTGACCTATCGGGGAGCATAGGACACCGCTCCATCCCGCCCAGGGAGACCATCACAGAGGAGATGACGATGGCACAAGTGCGCTCCAAGTGGTGCACGCCTGCCCGTCAAAGCCAACTGGTGGCCCTCTTCCAGGAGTCCAAGGGCTTCTGCGTCTACGGTGACAAGCTCTGCCCCTTTGAAGACCACCACTATGAGGTACACATCGAGGGGTTGATACAGGACTGGGTAGCTGACGACCGCAAAGCGGATGCTGAAGCATGGAAGGCGGAGCAAAGACGGTTCCATATCACCACGGAGCCGCGGGGTAAGCCCAACTCCAGATTCGATGCTGTGGCAAGAGAAGCCTTCCTGCTGAACAGGCCGATGTTCTACCTGGAGAGCGTGGGCTTCGACGCCTTGAAGAGACAGCCAGTGGCAAGGGTACGGGTAGCGGGCACCGCTGTTAGGCTCTTCGTCTCCCTTCCCTTCAAGACCTTTGGGCGGAGGGGAAGGAAGAGGGACCAGGTTATCCACCACCACTGCAACCTGGCAGTGAAGGACTGGCTCAAGGGACAAGGAATGATTTAGATAGCCCTTCCGAGGGCAAGGCCCCTGGGGATTGCGCCGTAGGGCGTGGCCCCTGGGGCCTTTTGCTTTGTGCCCCTTGGCCTTGGGCGAGCCAGGGAGGAGAGACACGCCCAGAAGGGAGGTGAAAACGTGAAGCTGCTGACCAAGGAGCTGATGGGGAAGCTGCCATCCCTCTACTCCCAAGAGGAGAAGGGTGGGAACGCCGTGGTAGAGGTGAAGTTCTTTACCCCCTGGACATCCTGGACATGGTATGCCACGGAGTACGCCCCAGAAGATCGGCTCTTCTTCGGCCTGGTGGAGGGCCTTGAGAAGGAGCTGGGCTACTTCAGTCTAGACGAACTGGAGGCGGTACAGGGCCCCGGGGGGCTCAGGATCGAGCGGGACATGCACTGGAAGCCGAAGCCATTGCGAGAGGTATGGCCAGAGGGGCCATGGAGAATCTAGCAGGCGAAACCCGGGCGGGACAAGAGAGCGCCAGGTATCCAACGTCATAAGTAGGCGCTATGGCGAGGAGAAGGGAAGCGCAGGCCACCGCGGGGCCTAGCCGCCCGGGTACGGTGGGGCTGGTCACCCACTGCCGATGAGCCAGGCCATGAAAGGAGGTGGAACCTCAGAGAGGACAGTCAAAGCGAGGTCCGTTTGCAGCCCCGGGACTCAGGCTCCTGGGGCTTTTCCATTCTGCCTTGAGGAAGGAGGTGAACAAGATGCCATACACAGTTACACGTCAGATCCAGTGGCCAGAGGGTGCGCCCATGGTGGAGGTCTCTGTTGGGGGACCGGACTACACCAACCCCGACGCCCTCTCGCCGAAGTATCCGGGGGAGTTCGAGACCTTTGACGACCCGGAGGAGGCAGCCCAGGTGGCCCTGCAAATCCTGGCCCTGTGGCGCGCCGACGGCCAGCCCGAGGCCCAGACGGCCCATGGCGCCACGGGTGGCATGACCATGCCCTTTGACCCCTGCACTGAGGAGGAGCTCCGGGAGTGGGCCAGGAAGACCAAGGAGCGACTGACAAAATGCACCAGGTGCGGAGCGGTCCTCGGGAAGACCTGCTATCGCCATCTCCACCTGCCCGACGACCAGTTCTGCTCCGAATACTGCGCTGAAGAAGCGCACCGGGAACAAGAGGAGACCAGGGAGCCGGCGTACACAGTATGCGACTCCTGCCTGGATGTGGCCCACGACGACGGTGTCTCGGGACGGGCACAGCAAGCCCTCGCGATGGCGGAGCTGGGTCTGGAGTTGGAGGACCACCTCTGTGATGCCCGGGAACACCCCAACGTTTGTCCCAATTGTGAGTGCGCATGCAACGGCAGGAGATCAGAACTAGCGGCAATGAAACCACTCTAGCACAACTGAAAGGAGCAACCCCTATGTGCGACTTTGTGGAGCTCGGTTCCACTCCCTGCGAGGAGGACTGCGTCCAAGTGGACCCCAAGAAGGACTACCTGAGGCCTATGCGTGAGGAGTGCCTGCGGTTCGTGGACCTGATCCGCAAGAAGCTCGGCCCGGAGCCCGAGGGGGCCCGGCTTGGCATCAAACGTAACCCCCACGACTTCGGCCCTTACCTGGACGTCGTCTGCTACTACGATGACGAAGACGAGGCGGCCAGGAAGTACGCCTACCTCTGCGAGGCCCAGGCCCCCAGGACATGGGCTGACGATAAGTCCATCGTAGAGGTGGCCGCCGAGGAGGCTGCCTGACAGCAAACAAGTCTTACGACACAGCTTCATTGTAGCTGGCATCCGCCTGCCCAAGGCGGGAAGGAGGTGAAGCCATGACCCAACCCCTGATTCCCCAGGACAACGTGGAGAATCCTCCAAAGGCCCATAACTCATTCATCAGGGACGAGAAAGAGTTTGTGGAGTCTGTTCTGTACTTCCTCAAGGCCCCGGTCATCGTCTGGCCAGGATACGAGGAGGACTTCAAGGACAGGTGGGACCAGGTGCTCATGTACCGCCTGGCCCATGCCAGGGAGATCTTCTCCCAGCAGGAGTGCACTGAGTTCGAGGCCATGCTCTATGTGTCCTCGACCTCCCTGGCCCACCCGCTGAGCCACGAATGGGCGGAGGTCTACTTCTGGCTCTTCCGCCGATGGAAGCCCGAGGCAGCCGATGCGATTGACGTTGGAAGCAAAGAGCTTGACCTGCAGGAGAGGGAGGAGATCACACGGCTCAGGAGATGGATCTTCAAGGGGCAGATGCTCCACCTGAAAGAGACAGGTAAAACCAGCAGTCAAAAGGAGGTGAAACGAGGGCGGAAGGCAATAGAAGTGGAACGTCGACGGCTCTTTTGAACAACGGAGCAAGCCGCTCGAAAGGAGGAAGCCATGAGCTACTGTCCCGAGCACGGCCTGGAGATGACCCGGGTCGCAGAGTCACCTGGGATTATGGTTTATCTCTGTCCTGAGTCCTCTGAGGTATGGGTCTACAACGGGGATTTGGGCAGCTACTACTGCCAGGACTCTCTCCTCGCAGGGGACTGCCCTAATTGCGACCGCAAGGCCCAGCCACTGGTCTGCTGTGACGGGTGTAGGGAGAACCTCTGCCCCTATTGCTGGGCAGAGCACGAGTTCGACGCCAGGTGCGTATCCGACCCGGCCTAGAAAGGGAGGGAAGCATGGTTGAGGTACGAGAGGGCTACGAGGTGAACAGGATGCCCAAACTCAAGCCCGGCGCCGTTACCATCGACCTGATGGACGGGAGCGTCCACGGCGACCTGGACCACTGCCCTGAGGAGGACCTGCTGGCGAGCGCCCAGGCACTTCTCTCGCTCATCGGGCAGGTGAACCACAAGGGCCTATGGGGGCTGGGGAAGGCCTACGATGCCGGCTGCTACCTGTACACGTCAGACAGGCAATACAAACCACCTGACGAGTTGCACCTGGAGGCGGACATGGACACAGGGTGGAAGCGAAAGTTCCGCCTGATCGCCATCACCTCAGATCGGGAGGGGTACTGGCATAGCAACTGGTACTCCCGGCTGGTGGGCAGCGTCCAGGGAAGCCGGGTGGTCCCCGACACAGAGGGGAAGCCAGACCATTATCACCCGCTGCCACCACCATCTGTGCCCACGCCTCAACCCCGCTCCCAGAGGGCGAAGGGGGTGCAGAGGGAGGAGGTCGGCCAAGGCAGACTCTTATAGGTAGGATAACCGCTGGATCCTGACGCCCCGAGAGCTTCTCGGGGCGCTGTGCTTTATAAAGGGGGTGGGAACTTGCTTGTCCAATAGACTCTGTACAATCGAATACCAAAACACACAAAGGAGGTACAAGAACATGGAGATCACGGTTCAAAGACTCCGCAGTGTACTGGAGATCCTGGCCCCGGCTGTCCCCAAGAGGACCAGCCTACCCGTGACCTTGAACGTCCGGCTGGGTGAGGGGATAGCGGTGGCAACTAACCTGGAGACCAGCATCACCGTGCGCTTGCCTGAAACCGAGGGCGAGGCGCCTCTACTGCTTCCGCACCGGAAGGCCCTGGAATACCTGAAGAACGTGCCGGGGGCAACCCGGCTCACCCTGAGCAAAGAGGGAACCAAAGTGCTGCTCCAGGCGGGCCTTACCAGGCTGAGCCTGGATAGTGGCCCTCTCGAGGAGTTCCCGCCCTTACCTGAGAAAAACCTGGAAGGCAAGGCGGAGGTGGACGGAGACGCCCTGGTGGGGGCCCTGGAGGAGATGGCCCCATACACCGCTAGCGAGCAGAGTAGGCCGGTGCTCACGGGGGTCTGCCTCACCCTGGGGGAGCAGGCTGAGGTGTGCGCCTCAGACGGGTTCCGGCTGGCATACCGCCAGCTTCCCTTCCCCATCCCGGAGCTGGATTCTTCTGCAGGGAAGAACCAAACTCTCATCGTCCCTCGGGAGACCGTCAAGGCGCTGGGGTACCTGTGGCGGAAGGCCGGTAAGAAGCCTGCCACTCCACCCGACGGGCTTCTGGTCCAGATGGTTCTGGCCCGCCGCCCTATTCGGATGCAATACAGCCGGACCTTCATGGAGCTGGCCTTCGGGGACGTGTCCCTGGTAACCCGGCTGGTGGAGGGGTCATTCCCCAACTACCACCAGCTCATTCCCACGGAGTACAGCAGCCAGGTGACCGTCATGGCCGAGGCCATGGCCCAGGCCCTGCGGCAGGTGGGACAGGTGGCCGGAAGCGACATCATCCGCCTGAAGTGGGAAGACGGGAAGCTGATCCTGTCGGCTCGGGAGGAAGAGGTGGGAGAAGCAGAGGTGATGGTCTGGGCAGAGACCAGTGGAGAGCCCGGGCACATCGCCTTCAAACGGGAGTACCTGGCGGAGTACCTGCGGGGCAAGTACCAGACGGTGACCATCCAGACCAACGGGGGGTCCGCCCCCGGCCTCTTCACCGCCCCAGGGGCACCCCAGGTGGTGGTCATGCCCATGTTCGTCCAGTGGGACGGTGGGCCAGCCCCGGAGGGGGCCACTCCGGGAGAGGAGGAGGTAGGTGCAGTAGATGCGGAGGAGGGGGATCGGGAGGAGCCTGAAGTGGAGAAGGACATGGAGGCGGTGGCAGTGGCCCCGGAACCGAAGCCAGAGGATGGCCCTGAGGTTGAACAGCCCCAGGAGGAGAAGCCGAAGTCCCGCCGCGGTCGGAAGTGCAGCGGGTAGGACGAGCACAGGGGGGTGAAGGTAAGACATTTGCCCCCCTGTGTAATACAAGCTGTGTAACACAAGATAAGGAGAACGAGATGGAGGATGCCGAATACATGTTCGGCAAGGCGTTCTGGGAGTAATCCCCGGTTGCGGGGGAGGATTACAGCCCTCTACAACAACGGCTGGATTAGGTATGAGGGTTGGTGAAAGAAGTATTTCAGCCGCCGCACCGCCATGGAGACCCTTGGCGTCCCGGGGCCCCGGACGCCAAGCTGCGGAGTGTGAGCGAGGAGACGACAGATTGAGCAATCCCCTGGCGAACTCTCTGCCGCGGGGCACGAAACCCATCAACCCCTGCGGTCTCCGTACAGACGGGCATCTTTCAAGCCAGCCCTGGGCGCTAGCTTGCGACCGATTTGCACGAGCCGTGGCAACACGCCGGGGCACCCGATGCCCAGAAAACGGTGGAAATGGGGCGCAACATCTTCCCGCCGCCAGGTGCCCTTTGGCTCGTGCTGGGCAGGATCCCTTGCCTTCCGCAGGTTATTGACCTGCCCCCATTGATTGTACCAGGGAATAAGTTAGAGCGGGTCAGTTCCGCTCCATCTGTCGTTTCAATCCTCACCCGACCCGTAGGCCGGGTGCAACTTACATGGTTTGATATCTTTGACTGGTTTAGTAAGTTTCAATCCTCACCCGACCCGTAGGCCGGGTGCAACAGGCGGCGTCGTCGGTTAATACTGCTACGTTGGCAGTGTTTCAATCCTCACCCGACCCGTAGGCCGGGTGCAACCAGACCA
>JBDRIA010000059.1:0-2427 GCA_043816345.1 Chloroflexota bacterium | reverse complement strand
AACGGGATGGAGCGCACGGTAAAGAGGCTCGAGGAGATCGCCCACCTGATCCAGAGGCTGGCGGATATGGGCTACGGCCCAAACAGTGACTGCCTGGAGAAGGTCCTGTCCATGCGTCTGAGCCTCATCGACCGCTCCAGCGTTACCATCGCCAACAACGCGGTGCGGGCCCTCCACAGGGCCATCACCAAGGACTACCAGAAGATCCACAGGAGAGAAAAGGTCGGGGAAGAGAACGAGCATGGAGAACCCGACGAGTTTGATTTCGAGGAAGCGAAGGAGGGCTAGTCATGCTGCCCATATACCCCACCAAAGAAGCCGCGCTGGCCAACCACCCCACCATTGCCTGCGCCACCCCGCCGGAGCCCGGGCAGTCCATCTGGCTGCATCCGGGCGAGCCGTGCCGCATGACGGTCGGCAAGGACAAGCGCGGCACGCTCTACGCCGAGTCCGAGGATCACCTTGCACCACTGATCGAGTGCGACTCCGGGTGGTTTGCCAAAGTCTATGTGCACAAGAGCGAGATGGAGAAGCTCCGGCACTATACCCGGCCAGAGCTTATACTCCCGGACGGCCCGCATATCCCCGTCCCTCCTCGAACCACGAAGCTTCTGGCCACCTGCGCCTGCGGCGAGATACTCGACCCGGAGCCTGATGGGGCCATCCCCTTCGGTACATTCCGCATCAAAGTGCAACCCTGCGCCCGCTGTCTTAGTAGGGCACGGATTGAGGCCCGGGCAGGATCAGCGGGAGGGGGGAGTAAGCATGGAGACTAAATTCCCCCCACTCGATGATGACGTGTGCTACATCCAGGCCGGCGACCTATCATACTTCGATGAGGACAAAGCTCTCATCATTCTGCTTCGCAATGAGGTCTGCTTCTTCGGGTCCATATGGCACCCCGATAAGAAGACCGACGAGGAAGGCGCCTACCTGGGCATCGGCGTATTCGTCTTGTGCAACGATCTGTTCTACTGGGCCTGCGCAGACTCTGAGGATTTACACATGAGCGAGGTTGAGGACCTCTACCGCCATTACCGTCAAAATAAGGAATGGGGAGGGTGGGTATGGGCCTGCAAGCACCGAGGCCTTCAGCCACAGAAGCCCGTAAAGGTCGACATGATAAAGGCTGGTGTCTGGACGGAGGAGCTTGAAGCCCTCCCGGAACCTGAGCCCAGCTGAAAAAGGAGGCCTGAGATGCGAGATAAAACCGGGAGGGAGATCGACAGGGGGGACACCCTGGAGTATCGGCGCACAAAACACGCCAAGCCCGAAATCTACAAGGTCGCAAGGGATGACAAGGGTGATATCTGCGCGGAGTCCGAAGACGGCACCCGCCGCTATGATTTCCACCTGAACATTTCGGTTTGCGGCCACAATCCATACGAGGAGCTCGAGCAGCAGCTGGAGATCATAAAGAGGGCCAACAGGCAGCTCGTCGCAACCCTTCAGCTCTCCACCTATGTCGGTACCTCATTCGGCGCTCTGCACTACTACGGCAAACTCTACCTCGGTTCAGGGCAAGAGGGCCATGACCTGGAATATGAACTCTCGGTTGCCCAAGCCAAGGCCCTGAATAAGAACGACTACGACTTCGGCCGTGAATATGCGATACCGATGAAGCCTGGAGAGATGGACGGGCGCTTTGATACTCCGGAGCATGTACGCCGCGAGGCTATCGCCCAATGGAAGGGAGTCTACCCGGAGGCCCTCGTCCTGGTCGAGGGTGAGCATCTACATCACGGTGTCCAAGAGCGCGTGCTGGATGGACCGGAGAAGCTCGTAGGCGCACTACAAAAACTGATCGACCGACAGAATGAGCTCGGCGGGGGTTATTACGATAATAACAGGGGGAATTGGAAGGAGATAGACGCACTAGGGGAAGAATGGGGGAGGATAGTCGACGAATGGAAAGGAGACCAGAGATGAAGCTCACATGCCCGAAATGTAACAAGCCGATGGGACAACACGTCCCGGTCGAGGGCGTAGAGGACCAGAACCCCTATTCGACTACTTCAACTGCTTTTCGTGCAAATTGCGCCTGCGGGTGGCACGACAGGAAGATCCCGAACCTGCCGAAAAGCCCGAGATCGAACGAGAAAACCCTCCCACCTGTGAGTGTGGACGTGCCATGTTCCTCAGGGAGTGGCATGAGTCTGGGGATACCAAGATCAGCCATTGGGAATGTAGCTGTGGGAAGAAGCGCACACACGCCTGCGTCCCCTTTCATCACGCTTCACCGCTCCGCGAGAAGCTGGCCGCCTACGCCCATGAGGCCTGGAGCGAGTGGATGAAATATATGCTCTCCAAATCCACACGCCAGGTGGGAGGAACATGGCTTATTTTTCCGGATTTCACCCAACGCTGGGAGCGCCAGATGCGTACACCTTATGCCTACCTCCCAGAGGGTGAGAAGGAATCGGACCG
>JBDRIA010000058.1:0-2667 GCA_043816345.1 Chloroflexota bacterium | reverse complement strand
AGTGGTCAAGGTTAGTCCTTCCTGGAAGGACTACGCGGGAAAAGGGGAGGATGGTAAACATACTCGCCCGCGTGAAACTAGCCGACCTTGACCATACAGAAACAATCTAGGAAATATAATCCCTGGCCGGGGTGGAGGGGTGTCCTATGCTCTCCAGACCTATCAAAGGAGAGAAGAGCATGAAGACACCACCCTATATCGCAACCCTGCTGCAACCCAACGGGAAGAAGGCTCCTAGCCGTAAGGTGTGGAGCATTGACCTGGAGCATGTCTGGGTTCCCTTCTTCACCGCCACCAACGTCATGGAAGAGACCTCCGTCCCGTCCGAGGACCTGGGAGCGCCCCTGCGCTTGGCCCTGGCCAAAGATGGCAGCGTGAGGTTCAGCCAGACGGGACGGCCATCCCTGAAGGTGGCTCCTGTACTGAACACCCACATCTCGATGGTACGGGAGAACTTCACCGCCACCCTTATCAACTACACGGGGAAGGTGGCAGTTGACCAGAAGGACGCCTACCATGCCCAGGTAGAGGCTGCCCAGAAGGCCGCACTGCCCATCCACCAGTACCAGGACACCGCCATAGCCGAGGCCCTCCGCCAACAGGCTGAGGCCGAGGCCAAAGCCATCCTGGAGACCGCTGAGGCCATCACGGGAGCCGCCGAGGTCGAAGTCACCACCCCTGAACTCGAGCCCGTCGCCGCCTAAGCCATCGGGGAGCATAGGACACCGCTCCATCCCGACCAGGGAGACCACCGTAAAGGAGATGACGATGGCACAAGTGCGCTCCAAGTGGTGCACACCTGCCCGTCAAAGCCAACTGGTAAACCTTTTCCATGAGTCCAAGGGCTTCTGCGTCTACGGTGATAAGCCCTGCCCCTTTGAAGAGCATCACTATGAGGTGCACATCGAGGGGTTGATACAGGACTGGGTAGCTGACGACCGCAAAGCGGATGCTGAAGCATGGAAGGCGGAGCAGAGGCGGTTCCATATCACCACGGAGCCGCGGGGTAAGCCCAACTCCCAGTTCGACACCGTAGCAAGGGAAGCCTTCCTGCTGAATAGGCCGATGTTCTACCTGGAGAGTGTGGGCATCGACGCCTTGAAGAGACAGCCAGTGGCAAGGGTACGGGTAGCGGGCACCGCTGTTAGACTCTTCGTCTTCCTTCCCTTCAAGACCTTTGGGCGTAGGGGAAGGAAGAGGGACCAGATTATCCACCACTACTGCAACCTGGCAGTCAAGGATTGGCTCAAGGTACAAGGAATGATTTAGATTAGCCCTTCCGAGGGCAAGGCCCCTGGGGACTGCGCTGTAGGGCGTGGCCTCCAGGGGCCTTTTGCTTTGTGCCCCTTGGCCTTGGGCCAGCCAGGGAGGAGAAGCCACGCCCAGAAGGGAGGTGAAAACGTGAAGCTGCTGACCAAGGAGCTGATGGGCAAGCTGCCATCCCTCTACTCCCAAGAGGAGAAGGGTGGGAACGCCGTGGCAGAGGTGAAGTTCTTTACCCCCTGGACATCCTGGACATGGTACGCCACGGAGTACGCCCCAGAAGATCGGCTCTTCTTCGGCCTCGTAGAGGGCCATGAGAAGGAGCTGGGCTACTTCAGTCTAGACGAACTGGAGGCGGTACAGGGCCCCGGGGGGCTCAGGGTCGAGCGGGACATGCACTGGAAGCCGACGCCCTTGCGGGAGATATGGCCCGAGGGGTCGTGGAGAATCTAGGAGGCGAAACCCGGGCGGGACAAGAGAGCGCTAGGTATCCGGCGTCCCGACAGGTCGGGGCGAGGAGAAGGGAAGCACAGGCCACCGCGGGGCCTAGCCGCCCGGGTACGTCCCGACCGGCCATCCCGATGGCCATCGGGATGAGCCAGGCCAAAAAAGGAGGTGGAATCTGATGGCCCTGATGTTCGTAGTTGAAAAAGATGAGAGGAAATGTGGGGGCTGCAACTGGCCCGTGTACAGGCTGTTCGCTCTTGCTGACACCCAAGCTGACGCGGATGCTCTCTACGAGATGGGGGAAGCCGGGCTTTGCGGAGAGTGCATGTGCAAACTCCTCGTGGATGGTGAGAGGCTTGTAACCCGGCCCTTCGGCGAGGATAGACTCCTCTTAACCAAAGTAGGCATAGGGTGAAGCCCTAAGACCACTTATGAAGGACAAGGAGGTGAACATAAGCTACCGGGTCTGGGTGGTGGTTAACCCACCCGCCGAGGCAACTTTCTACGACGTGGCCACCCCAGAAGAGGGGGCACGCCTCATCGAGAAGCTCACCCGGGAGCACCTGAAGGACCCCTCCATCGTAGCGAATGTCTTCGGCCTTGAGGTCATGGAGGGAGGCGAGTGGCACGAGTGGTACGACGAGGAAGGCCGAGGCATCGACCACTACCGGGGCACCGACTACTCCTGCGCTGTTTGTGGACACCTCATGGAGGAGGAACCCGACTATGAATTCAGCGGCACAAGGGAGGGCAACATTGCCCTGTTCTGTGAAGGGTGTGTGGAGACGTGCAGCGCCTTTGAGTACCTGAGAGAGCGGATGGTCCCACCACACCTTTAGAGAGGTCGGAGGAGGGTTGCCTTGGCCCCGGGGCTCAGACACCCGGGGGTTTTCTATTCTGCCTGAGGAAGGAGGTGAACAAGATGCCGTACACAGTGACACGCCAGATCCAGTGGCC
>JBDRIA010000057.1:0-11843 GCA_043816345.1 Chloroflexota bacterium | reverse complement strand
CGGATATTTACGGATAATACATCGGCCGTTTGACTATCCTCTTGGAATATGATAGAGTGTTGGAGAGTATATTCAGACTCTTCAACGGTCTCAAGCGGGAGAAGCGCATACCAAAGGAATATCGCATAAACCAGCGGATTCGGGTGCCGGAAGTCCTGGTCATAGACGACTTGGGCGAGCAACTGGGCACCATGCCCACCTTTGAAGCCATCCAGCTTGCTCAGGAGCGGGGGCTGGACTTGGTAGAGGTAGCCCCCGCGGCCCAGCCTCCGGTGTGTAGACTGCTGGATTATGGCAAGTTCCGCTATCTCCAGACCAAGAAAGAACGAGAGGGCCGCAAGGGCCAAAAGATAAACCTTCTTCGAGAGGTCAGGTTTCGCCCTCGTATCGGTGACCACGATATGGAGGCCAAGAAGCGCCTGGTGAAGAAGCTGCTGGAAGAAGGATCCAAAGTCAAATTGACGGTCATGTTTAGGGGCAGGGAGATAACGCACCAAGATATAGGCGTAGATCTCTTACGTAGAACAGCCGAGGCTTTCAAAGAGGAGGCCAAGCTTGAGAAAGCTCCCACTTTGGAAGGACGCAGGCTGAGCATCATAATATCCCCTATGGGCCAGCGGCCCAAGGTCGAGAAAGAACGTGAGACGGTGGCGAATGCCTAAGCTAAAAACCCACAAGGGCGCTAAGTCCCGCTTCCATATCACCGGCACCGGCAAGATACTGCGCATGAAGGGGCACAGGAGCCACCTCCGCCGCAAGAAGCCTGCCAGAGTCCATCGTCTGTTTCACCAGAAGCACGAGGTGAGCCCTTCCGATCTACATAGGGTTCATCAAGTGCTGCCGTACTTATAGCCTAATTGGAGTTGTACTGTGCCAAGAGTTAAGCGCGGGGTGACCACAGGGCACCGCCACAAGAGATTGCTTGAGCTGACCAAGGGCCACCGGGGAGGGCGGCACTCGCTCTATCGACAAGCCAAAGAGTCCCTTCTTCATGCCCTCAGCCATGCCTACCGCCATCGCCGCGAGCGCAAAGGGGACATGAGACGCCTCTGGATCATGCGCATCAACGCCGCGGCCCGCGAGCACGGACTATCCTACAGCCAGCTCGTTCACGGCCTTCACCAGGCGGAGGTGTCGATAGACCGCAAGATACTGGCGGACATCGCGGTGAGGGACTCCCAGGCCTTTGCTCAGTTGGTGTCAATGGCCAGAGAAGGCATACCCACCGCTACCGCCTCTCTCTAGCCTCCCTGCTCAGCAGAATGATTCAAACAGCTTCTGTCATGTTTCCCATCGGGCCCAAGCCATAGCCCCATCCACAACCATGCGCCTGCGGCATCTCCCAACAGCAAGCCGTCCTCCGCTCCTTGACTTCATCGCCCCTCTGTTTCACGGCACACATAGGGCTGTGTCGAGCTCCCCTGTATGCGATTGAGAGCGCCACTACTGTGGTGTATGCTCTTTCGAAGGAGGCATGTGCGTGGGGATCCTCAAAGCGGCGCTCCGATTCGCCTTAGTTGTGCTGGTCTCCCTTGTGCTGCTCACCAGCAGGGGCGCTTTGCACCTCACGCCTATGGAAGAGTTGGCCAAGTCGCACCTGTACTCCCTGGTGCAGTGGGAGATGCAGAACTTCCTGGACAAGTGGCTGTACAGGGCAAGGCTTCTTCTCCCCGGCAACTCCCTTGATGAGCAGGCCAAGGTGGACCTGGTACTGGAGTATTTCCAGCTAGGCGAACGTGAGAGTCGATTGGAGTGGGAGATCGAAGAGGCCTGGAACGCGTCCCAGGGTGACGAGAGCGGGTCACTCGACGCGCTGGAAGAAGAGTTGGGGCAGGTGAGAAAGGACCGTGGCAAGATGCGGGACAGGGTGGAGGAGATAGTGGAAGGAGAGATCGACTCCATCGTCGCCGATGAGGGGCTTGTCGTGGGAGGGCCGATAAGGGCCTTGGGGATCCATTTTCCCCCGGTGGACTTTCGCCTGGAGCGATCTCCACCAGTGCTGGTGGTATCACCCAGGGACCGCATCGAGATGATCGATGGGATTCTGCTGAGGCCCGGCATCACCCGGGAGGAGATAGAGGCCCTGGAGGAGCTGGCTCTCAAGGAGCAGGACTTGTCTGTGCTGGTGGAAGGCACAGGAGGGGTGGCTACGTATCCCGCCGTCGTCTCCCCGGACTTCTCTCTAAGGGGCATGCTGATTACCGCCGCTCACGAATGGCTGCATCACTACCTTTACTTCCACTCCCTGGGCCAGGCCTACGGGAAGAACCCCGACATGACATCCATCAATGAGACCCTGGCCAACATCTTCGGCCGGGAGGTAGGAGAACGAGCATACAGGAAGTTCGAAGCGAGCCCGGTAGTGTATGCCTCGCCACAGCCGAGTGGAAGCCCTCCTGCAGCTGAGGATGAGTTCGATTTCAGGGTGGAGATGCGCACGACCCGGTTGAGAGTGGAGGAGCTACTGGGAGAGGGGAAGATTGAGGAGGCGGAGGAGTATATGGAGGAGAGGAGGCGGTTTCTGGCTGACCACGGCCACTTCATCCGCAAGCTGAACCAGGCCTACTTTGCCTTCCACGGGACGTATGCCGATAGCCCTGCATCCATAAGCCCTATCTATGAGCAGCTGAGCGCCCTCAGGGCCGCCAGCCCGTCGTTGGGGGAGTTCGTGAGGGAGGTGGCTGCCGTCTCCAGCCACGATGAGTTCATGGAGCTGCTGGAGGCAGGGCAGGCTCTGCACCCACAATAGCAGCCGCTGCACTGGCCTGGCGATACTCTACGTTATGCAAGGTGTGGGTCTTGGCTGAGCCCGCTCTGATGGGGTTTTTGATTGTTTGTGAGAATTCATTTTTTGTCTGGAAATCCAAGGTGAAATGAGGGGTGTGTTTTGATTGTTTGTGTGCAGGGAGCGCCCTTCGGCTTTGCTCAGTGTGAGCGGGACAATAGTTACCGCTCATGGTGAGCCAGTCGAACCAAATGAGCGGGAAGAGTTGCTGGTCCTAGATAGCTCCTGTAAGCGATTCCAATTCTGCTGAATAAGAGCTTCCTTCTTTTTCCTCGTCCATCCCTTCACCTGCCGTTCTGCATGGAAGGCCTCGTCTCTTGATGGGAAGTCCTGAACGAACACTGGTTGAACGGGTCGGCGAGCCGATGTGTAACCTGAGATTGCACCGCTTTGGTGGGCAGCAACTCTCTTCTCCAGGTCATCGGTGTGTCCGGTGTAGTATGAGCCGTCTGAGCACTGAAGGATGTAGAGATAGAAACTCATGATGTTGGGTGTTGTGCCCGCTCACGCCCCTTCCCTTCGGCTACGCTCAGGGTAAACTAGGCTCAGGGTGAGCGGGGTGGGGGTCAAGGCGGTGAGCGGGAGGGGGGTGCCTTCTCGTATGGTCTTTATAAGTTGTGCTTTCCCAATCAGGTATGAGTGTAGCAGGGATAGGGAGGCATGGGGAAGGCGTGGGTGGCGGACAGTGCAGAAGCCTCAGTTTTGATGGCGATGGCGGTGGTTTATGGGGGTTAGGCGTGAATCCCCGCTCACGCCCCTTCCCTTCGGCTACGCTCAGGGTAAACTAGGCTCAGGGTGAGCGGGATGGGGGTCAGGATGGCGGAGACTAGCGGTTCCTTTCCTCCAGCAGACGCCGAGCTATATCCCGGTTCCTCTGGACATGTGTGTGGTGATAGGGGAAATGGTCCCTGGTGTAGACCTCCAGGGCGTGGTCGTAGGCCTCGATGGCAGATGTGAGGGCCTGGGCGCCGGCCTCGCCCTCCAGCCGCTCACCGAGGGTACTGAGAGCGGTGCCCTTGTTGTTGAGGGTTCTGGCCCACTGCTGTGGAAGGGCGTTGCGGGTGCGGACCTCCAGGGCGTGGTCGTAGGCCTCGATGGCATCTGTGAGGGCCTGGACACCGGCATCGCCCTCCAGCCTCTCACCGAGGGTCGCGAGGGCGTTGCCCTTGTTGTTGAGGGTCCTGGCCCACTGCTGTGGAAGGGTTTCACGGGTGAGGACCTCCAGGGCTTGGTCGTAGGCCTCGATGGCAGATGTGAGGGCCTGGACACCGGCATCGCCCTCCAGCCGCTCACCGAGGGTACTGAGAGCGTTGCCCTTGTTGTTGAGGGTCATGGCCCACTGCTGGGGAAGGGCCTCGCGGGTGTAGACCTCCAAGGCGTGGTCGAAGGCCTCGATGGCAGATGTGAGAGCCTGGGCATCGGCATCGCCCTCCAGCCTCTCCCCGAGGGTTTGGAGAGCGGCGCCCTTGTTGTTGAGGGTCCCGGCCCAGTCCTGGGGAAGGGTTTCGCGGGTATAGACCTCCAGGGCCAAGTCGAAGGCCTCAATGGCAGATGTGAGGGCCCGGGCGCCGGCATCGCCCTCCAGCCTCTCCCCGAGGGTCGCGAGGGTGCTGCCCTTGTTGTTGAGGGTCGCGGCCCAGTCCTGGGGTAAAGCCTCGCGGGTGTAGACCTCCAGGGCGCGGTCGTAGGCCTCGATGGCATCTTCGAGGGCCTGAGCGCCGGTATCGCCCTCCAGCCTCTGCCCGAGGGCCCGGAGAGCAACGCCCTTGTTGTTGAGGGTCATGGCCCACTGCTGGGGAAGGGCCTCGCGGGTGTAGACCTCCAGGGCGTGGTCGAAGGCCTCGATGGCGTCTCTGAGGGCCTGAACTATGGCTGGGCCCTCGAGCTGCTCACTGCGGAAGTAAAGGGCGTTGCCCAGGAGAAGGTAGCCCTCGGCGTCGGTAGGTGTGGCTCCTGCGGCCTGGCTGGCCTCCGCGGCGAGAGCCGCGGTCTCACGCACCGGCTCGGGTAGTTGGGCCACCGGGCCGATCTCCCGGGGAACCAGCACGCGCATGTTTTCGGCGTAGTAGTAACTGAAACGGGGATCGTTGAGCGCCACATCCTCGTAAAGCTGAGTCAGTGTCACTTCGGTGGCTCTCAGTCTTGTCTCCAAGGTCGCCTTCTCAACAGGGTCTTTCTCAGGGGGGATTCGGTCGTCCTTGAGGTTGTCGCGCAGCGCCCTTGTGGCTTCCACTGCCCGCTGGCGGTTTTCTGCCTCCAGGCGCTCCTTATCGCGCTGGGCAGCCAGGGATTCCTGGCGCGCGTGTTCTGCTTCGCGGCGTTTTCTCGAAAAGAAGGCCAGGAGTGCGAGGAGAGCGGCTATTATTGCTGCGAAGGAAGCGCCAATTTCCAACAAGGACATGTTTGCCTACTTGCACGCCAGCCCCGAGTGATAGTCGAAGGTTAGACGACATTTCCACGGAGGTCAAGGAAGCGGGTAGAGTGCCGCAGAGTCTTTCAGTCATCCGAAGACCAGCTCTTGCCCGCTCACCCTGAACCTGTCGAAGGGCGTGAGCGGGCTCCTGGACGGTGCACCGCTCATATGGTTCGACAAGCTCACCATGAGCGGAGCCGAAGGGCTCACCATGAGCGGGGTAAATCCTGAACTCGAATAATCGAAAGACCCTGGCCGAGCGCCGCTCTTTCCTTGTAGCCCTGAAACGCCCTGTGATATGATGGCACCGGGTCTTATCCGTCTGACGTGGTGGAGGAAGTCAGCTTGGAGTCCACCCCCTCTCAAAGGATCGATGTACAGGTCTTTCCAGCCTTCGCACACAGGCTATCCAAGTCCTGGCTACGGAAGGTGGCCGAGCAAGCCCTCGACACCCAGGATGAGACAAGGCCCCTGAGCATAAGCCTGGTGATAGCCGACGATGAAACGGTGCATAATCTCAATCGGGAGTACCGGGGCCTGGACGAGACTACCGACGTACTCGCCTTCCCTCTCTGGGAGTCCAGGGAGAACGAAGCTCTCGAAACCGATGGTTTTTTTCTCCCTCCAGAGGAGACGGCGCCGGTGGGAGAGATCGTGATTTCATATCCCCAGGCAGCCCGCCAGGCCCGGGATGGAAAGAGACCCATCAGGGCGGAGATGGCTCTGCTGATAGTCCACGGCGTGCTCCATCTCCTGGGATACGACCACGCTGACCCTCAGCAGGAGAGCCGTATGTGGGCCAAGCAGGACGAGGTCCTGGCAAGAGTCCCCCTCAAGTAGGAGCGTATCAAGAGTTGCCTCAGGTATTCTATCGCAAGTGGCGTCCTCAATTGCTGGCAGATGTGGTAGGCCAGGACCACGTGACCAGGACCCTCAGACAGGCCGTGATCCAGGGGAGGATAGCCCACGCCTACCTTTTTTGCGGGCCGCGGGGTACGGGCAAGACCAGCACCGCCCGCATCCTCGCCAAGGCAGTCAACTGCCTCAACCCCTCGGAGGGAGAGCCGTGCAACCAGTGCCATCCCTGCGAAGCAGTCAATGAGGGAAGGGCCCTTGACCTGGTGGAGATAGATGCCGCCAGCCAGCGACGGATAGACGACATACGTAACCTGAGAGAGAAGGTGCACTTCACCCCCGCCGGGGCCGCTTACAAGGTGTACATTGTGGATGAGGTGCACATGCTGACCCCCGAAGCATTCAACGCACTGCTCAAGACCCTGGAAGAGCCACCGGCCCACGCTATCTTCGTCCTGGCCACTACCGAGGCCCACAATGTTCCCGCCACCGTCATCTCTCGGTGCCAGCGTTTCGACTTCCACCGCATATCCCAAGAGCACATAGAGGCACGCCTTGCCCAATTGTGCGATGGCGAGGGAATAGATGCCGAGCCTCAGGTCCTGAAGGCCCTTGCTCGCAGCGCCTCCGGGAGCTTGCGGGACGCCGAGAACCTCCTGGAGCAGATGGTGGTCTCCTACGACTCCAACATCACCCTGACCCACGTAAGGGAGATGCTGGGCCTGGGAGACGATGAGATGGCTCTGGCCCTGGTGAACCACATTCTCAGGGGGGAAGCTCGGGAGGGCCTAAGAATCATCAATACCGTGGCAGACCAGGGGTTGGACCTGCGCCGTTTCCACCGGCAGGTTGTAGAGTATCTGCGGAGCGTTTTGCTGCTAAGCGCGGGCGTGGGAGAAGCCCTGGAGCACACCCCCGAGGCTCTAGAGACCATGAAAGCGATGGCCCAATCCTCCACCCTGGAGCGTGTCCTCAGAGCGGTGCGGGTGTTCGAGCAGGCCTCTCCAAGGCAGGATGGGCCATCTACACTGTCGCTGGAGCTGGCCCTGGTGGAGTGCTCCCTGGACAGTGAACCTGCCCAGACGGCCTCAACTGCAACCGCAACTCCCAAACCTCGGTCAGAGGCGCGGCCGGCCAGCAGGAACCGGCAGGAACCGCCCAGAGAGGGGAGGGTCGACAAGCCAGCCCGAACAGTAGCACCCACGCCCAGCGAGGAACGACAGGAATCGCCCAGGGGAGTCAGATCGGAGACCCCATCCAAGAGAGAGCCTGCCCCCTCACCCATCGAGTCGCCCCCTCCTGCTCCTGTAGAGGAGGTGGCCTCCCAGGGCAATGGGAGCCATCCAGAGCAGGAGTCGTCCGACAGTGTCTTGCCTGATACCCAGTGGGATGCCCTTCGCAAAGCCACGAAAGTGCTGAAGCCCAATAAGTTCAACATAGGGGCACTGCTCTTGGACTGCACGAGAAGATACATAGAAGGGGACACTCTGGTGCTGGTATTCAAGACTCGCCCTAACATGGAGCGATTGCAGGGGGAGATGGAGAACCCCGATACCCGCAGGCTGATCCAGGAGACCGTGGAGCGGGTCACGGGGACACCCTACGACCTCCGCTTGAGTCTTGCAGACCAGGGGAACTCCGGCGTGAGCACCCGTAGAGGCCACTTGGTACGGGCTGCCCGGGCCATGGGCGCACACATTATCGAAGAAGTCCCAGAAGAGGAGAAGCCCAATGAATAAGAACATGCTACGCCAGGCTCAGCAGCTTCAGGCCCGGCTGGCTAAGGCCCAGGAGGAGCTGGAGAACGCGGTGGTGGAGGCCAGCGCCGGGGGAGGCGCGGTGAAGGTGGTTGTCACGGGGAAGCTAAAGGTACAGTCCGTGGAGATTGCCCCTGAGGCGGTGAACCCGGAGGATGTGGAGATGCTACAGGACCTGGTGATGGCTGCCACCAACGAGGCCCTGGACAAGGCCCAGGAGCTGGCCCAGAGCAGCCTCAGCGCCATAACCGGCGGCATGAAGATACCGGGGTTGATGTAGGGTTAACAAAGGTATTGTGATGGCTACCGAAACAGCAATGCATCGGGTTGCGGAACACGTTTCACAGACCTCTGTGGAGGAGTATGCTGCGCGGGCTACGGAGGCGCTTTTGCAGGATGGGGTCGCCGCCCTCAAAAACGAGGATTATGAGAAAGCACTCCGCATCTTTTCGCGACTTTCTGAAGGGAGAGAGCGCAGCTTCCTGATCGAGCTAGGCAAAGCCCTGGCCTTCAATGGGCTGGGGCAGTGGGAGGAGGCTATCGGGACATTCAGGGGTATGCTGGGTTTGGGCGACGATAAAGAGGTGCTGCTGCAAATCGGTATGGCCCAGCAACGACTGGGACAGTATGATGATGCTCTAGACACTTTCGACCAGGTAATGGAACGGTGGCCCGATGATGCAGATGTGTGGGTTTTCAGAAGCGCACCCCTGGTCAGCTTAGGCCGAGTCCAGGAGGCAAGGGAGTCCCTGGAGGAGGCCTACTTGCGCCGCCATACGTACTCTCCCTCTGTCATTTGGTCTCTCTATTTCTATGGAGCAATGCTTTCGCTTCGTCTCGGGGTCTCCAGTGTTGAGGCACGTTCGCTGCCGGACCTGGAGACTGCCACCAAAGCGTTCATCATGTGGCGGGAGCGGGCCCGCCTTGACAATCAGGTCGCTGCCTTTGAGGAGGCAGAGGCGGCGGCAAAGGAAAAGCTAGCGACTGAGCAATCGGAAGCCTACGAGGAGTTCATGCTGAGCGTGCGTCTGGGCTCAATAGAAGACCCCTTTGACAGGTGGAAGGAACTAGGTAAAGAGATTAGCAAAGTCTGGCCCAAGGGTGTGTCCGCGGTAGAGGCCATAAGAGAGCAGCGGGACTAGTGGCTGATTTGGTTGTAGACTCAAGCGTATGGGTGGCTTCTTTCTTGCCCGACGATTCCCACCACTCCCAAGCAACCCAATTTGTTGACGAGTTCAGAGCAGGAGCCCATCACTGCCACCTTCCCTACCTGGTTTTGGTAGAGACCTGCGCTTCAGTAGCTCGGCAAATCCAGGCAGGTCGTATGGCATATGTATCATGGGTACGCCAGAGCTTTGAAGATTGGACTCAGCAAGGCATGATTTCTTGGTATGACCTGAACCAGCAACGCACTCACTCCACAGTTGACTTCAACCTTGGTTTGCCAAATCCTCTCCGTGGAGCCGACTCCGTGATGGCTTCACGGGCAGATGAACTCGGATACCCTCTCAAGGCTTTTGATGGCGAGGTTTTGAGTCGTTACCCAGGGGCAATGCAATGACCTACGATTTCCTTCCATTGGTGGCGGCGCCCCTGGCACGCCTGATCCAGGAGTTCCACAAGCTCCCGGGCATTGGCCCCAAGAGCGCCCAGCGCCTTGCCTACTACCTTATCAGGATGCCGGTGGAGGAGGCCCAATCCCTGGCCGAGTCCATTCTGGCGGTAAAGGAGCGAGTCATTTTCTGTGACGTTTGCCAGAACATCACCGAGAGCACCCCCTGCTACCTTTGCTCCCACGAGGGCCGGGACAGGTCGCGCATATGCGTGGTGGAGGAGCCCCTGGACGTTCTATCCCTGGAGCGGACCCAGGCCTACAAAGGACTGTACCACGTGCTTCACGGCGTCATATCTCCGGCCAGCGGGATTGGGCCAGAGCACCTGAAGATCCGTGAACTACTGGAACGGTTGAAGGGCAACAACATTGCGGAGGTCATCCTGGCCACAAACCCCAGCCTGGAGGGAGAGAGAGCACCGCCATGTACATCCACCGGCTGCTCTCGCCCCTGATCCCTCGCATCACGCGCCTGGCCCGGGGACTCCCGGTGGGCAGCGACCTGGAGTATGCCGATGAGGTAACCCTGAGCCGTGCCCTGGAGGGTCGCCAGGAGATATAGCCTGGCTTTAGCCCATGACCACTCCACCGAAGATATATAAGACCGAGGCCATTGTCCTCAGACATTTTCCCTTTGGAGAGGCGGACTACCTCCTTACTTTATACACCCCCAACGAGGGCAAGCTAAGGGCGGTTGCCAAGGGGACGCGGCGAATCAAGAGCAAGCTGGGAGGGCACCTGGAACCCCTGATGCGTACCTCCCTTCTCATAGCCAGGGGACAGAACCTGGACGCGGTGAACCAGGCAGAGGCCCTGGAGGGGTTCCGCACGGTAAGGGAGGACCTGCACCGGCTGTCCCAGGCCCTGTACATGGCGGAGCTGGTAGATGCAATTACTCCGGAGGAGCAGACCAACTATCCCATATATCGCCTCCTCCTGGACACACTGCGCTCCCTGGCAGGGGACGCTCCACCATCGCTGTTGCCCTTCTTCCAGCTTCGCCTCCTGGGACACAGCGGCTTCATGCCAGAGCTGTACCGATGCGTGGAGTGCGGCTCTACCCTCGCTCCGGGGCTTCATCGCTTCACTCCAGACCAGGGAGGATGTCTCTGTGGCTCCTGCCATCCGCCCAAGGTATCCGTGCTTCCTCTCTCCCTGGACACTCTCAAGGTGCTGCGCTTCCTTCAGAGGGAGGAGTACGCTAATATAGAGAGACTTCATCTGGAGCAAGGCACACTGTTAGAGTTGGGGCGACTCCTGGATGCTCTGCTGCGAAACGTCCTGGATCGCGAAGTGAGGGCTTCCCGGTTCCTAAACCAGGTGGCCCAGGGCAGGACGTGGGAGGAGAGCGCCCCGTTAACCGCGACTAATACGAAGGGATAGCATATGCCTGAAGAACTGGGAGAGGGACTTTATCTTGCAGCGGCAGGCATGGGGCTGGTATTCCTTTCCCTGCTGGCCTTCATGCTGATACTGTTTGCCCTGCGAAAGTTCTTCCCGAGCGAAGAAGTCGCCGAGAGCATTGAGACGGAGGAAGCTCCGGCGGCGGTAGAAACGGAGGAGGCACAGCAGGCCAGCGAAGAGCCTGCTCCTGCGGAACTACGGGCGGCGGCCCCCGACGGGGCAATCGGCGGTAGGATACCCGGAGCGAAAATCGCCGCTATTGCCGTGGGGGTGTATCTGGCCACGGAGCAAGAGGAGCACGTTGATCAAGCCCCTGTGGTTGATCGTGCCGCCATCCCTTCCCTGAACGACAGCGCTTGGAATATCCTGGGTAGGGATCCCTCTTGGGGGAGCCAGGGCCGTCGGCCCCCGCCATATGGGCGGAGTACCCGGAGCACATATCCTCCAAAGGACAGCGTGAAGGAGTAGCCCATGTCCAACGAGCTGCTGGGTGCCTTCCCAGACATTACCTTGGGCAGTGTTGCTATGATAGCCATTGCCCTGGGCCTGGTGTATCTGGGGGTAGCCAGGAGATATGAACCTCTGCTCCTCCTGCCAATAGGTCTGGGAGTCCTGCTGGCCAATCTCCCGGCCACGGGCATCGCCGATGACGATGGTTTCCTGGGAATGTTGAGAAAGGCAGGGCTGGACAACGAGCTGTTCCCCCTGCTGATGTTCCTGGGCGTGGGCGCCCTCACGGACTTTACCCCGTTAATCCAGAATCCGATGACGGTACTGCTGGGGGCCGCGGCCCAGTTCGGCATCTTTGCCGCGCTCATAGCCGCGCTGTTTCTGGGTTGGGATATTGAGACTGCGGGGGCCATCGGCATTATAGGGTCGGCCGACGGGCCCACTACCATATTCGTATCCACTCAGCTGGCCGACGTGGACCTGTGGGGGCCCATTGCCGTGGCTGCCTACTCCTACATGGCCATGGTCCCCATCATCCAGCCCCCCATAATGCGTTTGCTGACCACC
>JBDRIA010000056.1:0-3360 GCA_043816345.1 Chloroflexota bacterium | reverse complement strand
AGGTGGGAGAACCTCCTTGCGCAAGAGAGGCGAGATGCCACGGCGGAGATTCTGCTTCAGTACCTGAGGGGATGTCGGTGGTTTGGCGGCAAGGCACGGGAGGTCCGCTCAGCGGAGATAGTGGACGTCGTGCCTGCGCCGTACGACACATCGGTGGCGCAGTTGACTCTGATCAAAGTGAGCTATGCCGAAGGGGAGCCTGAGACCTATCTCCTCCCCCTCACCTTCGCCACAGGAGAGGGGGCTAACCTGGTCACCGAGAGATCCCCGTATGCCGTGGTGGCCCGCCTCCGCGTGGTGGGCAGGGAAGGTGAGCGAGAGGGGGTGTTGTGCGATGCCCTAGCCGACCAGGCTTTCTGTCATGGTCTTCTGGAGGCCATTGCCCACCGCCACCCCTTCAGAACAGACACCAGTCAGGTCACGCCCTGGCCAACGCGGGCGCTCCGCCGTATCCTGGGATCGTCGGCAGACTTGCTGGAACCATCCCTCCTCCGGGGAGAGCAGAGTAACACTTCTGTGCTCTTCGCGGACCGGCTGATCCTGAAGGTGTTTCGCCGCGTGGAGGAGGGGGTCAACCCTGACCTGGAGATCGGACGTTTTCTCACGGAGAAGGCCTCCTTCCCCAATGTCCCCCCTCTGGCCGGCGCTATGGAGTACCGGCCCAGCAGAAGGGCACAGGCCAGTACAGTGGGCATTCTCCACGGCTACGTGCCCAATCAAGGGGACGCCTGGCGGTACACCCAGGACTCCCTCGGTCGGTATTTCGATCGAGTCCTGGCACATCCTGAGGTAGGGGCACCGCCTATCCACGAGGGGTCTTTGCTGGCCCTGAGCCAGGAGGACCTCCCCACCGTTGCCCAGGAGACCCTGGGGCCTTATCTGGCCTCAGCGGAGCTTCTGGGCAAGCGTACGGCCCAGCTCCACATGGCACTGGCATCAGACTCCAGTGACCCCAACTTTGCCCCAGAGCCATTCTCTGCTCTGTACCAACGGTCGCTCTTTCAATCGATGCGGAGTTCCACCATCCAGGGCTGGCAACTGCTGCGCCAGCGTTTGCCAGCCCTCCCGGAAGCGGTCAGGGAAGATGCGCAAAACGTTCTGGGCATGCAGGGCGCCATCATCGGGCGCTTCCTGACGTTTCGGCAGCGAAGGATCAACGCCATGCGGATCCGCTGCCACGGGGACTACCACCTGGGGCAAGTGCTGTACACCGGCGCGGACTTCGTAGTCATTGATTTCGAGGGCGAGCCGGCCCGGCCTCTGAGCGAGCGCCGTCTCAAACGGTCGCCCCTCAGAGACGTAGCAGGTATGATCCGCTCCTTCCACTACGCCTCACAAGCAGCTCTCTCCTCCCAGGGGCCCATGCACATCCGACCGGAGGACCTACCTTACCTGGACTATTGGGCACAGCTCTGGTACCTCTGGATTTCCGCCACCTTCTTGCGGTCGTACCTGGCGGTGATGTCTGAGACGGATCTCCTTCCCACTGACCTGGAAGACCTGAGTGTGATGCTGGATGCCTACCTCCTGGACAAGGCTGTCTATGAGGTAGGCTACGAGCTGAACAACCGGCCCGACTGGATTGGGGTGCCCCTCAGGGGAATCCTACGGTTGCTGGAGGAGGAGACGTGACCACATCCGGTGGCAGCCGTCTTCTCCGGCAACTGGCCCGTCTGTACGGTGTACAAACGGCCTACTATGACGTGAGCCACCATAGGAGGCCGGCCTCGGACGAGGCATTGCTGGCAGTGCTCCGACACATGGGGGCATCCGTCGCCACCCCCACCGACGTGGCACCGGCACTGCGGGAACGGAGGCAGGCCCTGTGGCACCGGCCTGTGGAACCCGTAGCGGTGGCCTGGGGAGATGAGCCTCTTGTAATGGAACTGCGGCTGCCCGCACGCATGGCTGACGCCGCGCTGCGAGGACACCTGGCCCTGGAGAGCGGCGAGAAGATGGACCTGGCGTGGCGGGGTACCGACTTGCCCGTCACCAGATCAGAAGAGGTGGAAGGCGTGAGCTATGTCGCCAAGAGCCTTCCCTTGCCTGATAGGTTGCCCCAAGGTTATCACCGGTTTGTCCTGGACGCCCCACTGGAGCCTGCCAAAACGCTTGTCATCGTGTCTCCTCAGAGAGCATACGCCCATCCCAACCAGGACAGGGGCCGCATATGGGGAACCTTCCTTCCTCTGTACGCCCTTCGGCGAAAGGGGGGCTGGGGCATCGGGAGCCTTTCAGACCTTGAGGCCCTGATGGAGTGGACCGCCGCCCTGGGGGGACGGACGGTGGCTACACTGCCCTTTCTGGCCACCTTTCTGGACGAGCCTTTTGATCCCAGCCCGTACGCTCCCGTCAGCCGCCTCATGTGGAATGAGCTCTACCTAGACGTGACCAGGATCCCGGAGATGGTCAACTGTCTCCTGGCGCAGGATATGCTCGCATCCTCCTCCTTCCAGGCCGACATACGTGCTCTTGACTCCTCCCCGATGGTGGACTACCGCCGCGTGGCAGCCTTGAAACGCCAGGTGTTGGAACAGCTTGCACGGTCCTGCTTTGCCGATGCCCCTGATCGCCTCCAGGGCCTTGAGCGCTTTGCGGAGGCCAACCCCGTGCTGGGTGACTACGCCCGATTCCGCGCCGTCCTCCATAGGCAGCAGCGGCCCTGGCGCTCCTGGCCCCAGCCGCTTCGTGGTGGCCTCGTAGAAGAGGGGGACTGCGACAAAGAGGTGGAGCGCTACCATCTTTACGTGCAGTGGCTGGCCCATCAGCAGATTCAGACGCTTGCCGAGCTAGGGAAGAAGCAGGGACTGGCGCTGTATACTGACATGCCCCTGGGCGTTCACCCCGACGGCTACGACGTGTGGCGCCAGCAGGAGTTGTTCGCTCTTGACGTTGCGGCAGGAGCGCCTCCGGATACCTTCTTCACCAGGGGGCAGAACTGGGGGTTCCCTCCGCTGCACCCCGACAGGCTGCGGGAGCAAGGGTACAGGTACTTCCTCGCCTGCGTGCGCCACCAGCTTCGATACGCCGGCATCCTGCGACTGGACCACGTCATGGGATTCCACAGGCTGTTCTGGATACCCGCTGGGATGGAGCCCAGGGAAGGGGTGTACGTCAGGTACCGGCCCGACGAGTTCTACGCCATACTCGCCCTGGAGTCCCACCGGAGCGGGGCCGTGATTGTGGGCGAGGATCTGGGCACCGTACCCCCGGCGGTAAGGCCGGCCATGGCCCGCCATGGTATTCATGGGACGTACGTAGTACAATATGAATGCACCCCTGATCTCAGAAGTCCCTTGCGGGGGGTTCCGCGGTTCTCGGTGGCAAGCCTCAATACCCACGATATGCCCACCTTCAGCG
>JBDRIA010000055.1:0-8075 GCA_043816345.1 Chloroflexota bacterium | reverse complement strand
TACAGGGGAAGGATCCTTGCAAGAAACGCATCCCAAGGGATGATGGACTCCATCTCGTCCAGGAACCGCTCGCAACGGAGCTTCTTCTGATGGGAAATGGCGAGAAAACTTGGTTGATTCATGCACCCATTCTACCAATCGTCCAGCAAAAAGGCCCCCTGTTTTTCAGAGTGTCCTTTATTGATACCGATGACTCCTAGAATCCTGATGTATTGTTTCGAGCCAATACATTGGAGCGCATTGAGACGATTCCATTGCCAGAAATCTCCAGTGCTTTTGCCTGATTCCCTTGTAGCTGATGCCAATACCCATCAAGTAGCTCACGCCCGAAGGTTTGTTTTCACAGATCGAGACGATTTCTCGCTAGCTAAAGAGTTCTGCAGAAACAACCCAGGTGCCGTGGGGCAGACCCGCGAGCGTTTCATGCATTAGGTATGGCTTCCCCTACTCGGATCAACTAACGAGTATTAACTTGCCGAGTTTTGCACTTGCCTCCACGGTCGAGGTCACGCTAGAGGTTCAAGCCCAACTCTGTTAAGATGACCTATGCAATATCTGAGAGGATGTTTGTAATATGAGAATCCTGGTTATCAATGGACCCAACCTGAATATGCTTGGCCAGCGCGACCCCGCTGTCTATGGCTCAATGTCATTGGCAGACATAGAGGAGATGGTGCGCCACCGTGCCCAGGAGATGGGAACGGATGTCACCTTTTTCCAGTCCAATAGCGAAGGCTCCATCATCGACTTCCTCCAGGCCCAGGCTTCCGCGGCAAACGGGATTATCATCAACCCCGGAGCGCTCACCCACTACGGCCTGTCTCTGCGAGATGCCATGGTGGACACGGGACTTCCCGTGGTGGAGGTGCACCTTTCCAACATCCATGCACGGGAAACGTGGCGGCACACTTCCGTGGTGGCTCCAGTGGCCGTGGGCCAGATTAGCGGCCTGGGATGGCGAGGATACGTGGCCGCCCTGGAGTTCCTGACAGCTACCATCAACGAAAGAGCAACCGCATGAAGGCCCGTTTGGACAAGATAAGGGCGCGTCTGGAGCAGTCGGGGGTCGACGCGTTGATCGTGTCCTCGGAAGAAAACCGACGATACCTTTCGGGGTTCACAGGCACCGCGGGGTCGCTCATCATAACGCCCAAAGAGGCGGTGCTGGCCACGGACTTCCGCTACGTGGAGCAGGCTGGCCAGCAGGCCCCTGGTTTCAAAGTGCTGCGCACGAAAAGCGGCCTGGACTGGCTCGTCGAACTCCTTCAAGAGTTGAGTGTCCAACGTCTCGGCTTTGAAGGCCACCACATGACGGTGGCTACCCACGAAACCATTCGCAAGGCACTGGAGGAGAGCAAGGGCGACTCCGAACTCTCCCTCATATCCACTGCAGGGCTTGTAGAAGACTTGCGATCCGTAAAGGATGCCCAGGAGCTGGCCATTATCACTCGGGCAATAGAGATTGCCGATCAGGCTTTCCAGGATGTATCACAGACCATTCAGGAAGGGCAGACGGAGAAAGAGGTCGCCTGGAGGATCGAAAAGGCCGTGCGGGAGCTGGGTGCTGAGGCCGTTTCCTTTGATACCATTGTGGCCGCCGGGCCCAATGCCGCCCTGCCTCATCATCGCCCTTCTGACCAGCCTATTCGTGAGGGCCAACCGCTTGTTATAGACATGGGAGCTCGCTACCAGGGGTACTGTAGCGATCTGACCCGCACCCTTTGCCTGGGTCAGCCCGATGACACCTTTCGCAAAGTGTACGATACAGTCCTGGGGGCGCAGCTCACCGCAATCGCCACAGTAGGGCAGGGGATGAGCGCAGCGGATGCCGATGGCCTGGCCCGCACGGTGATAGAGGAGGCTGGCTACGGCGAGAACTTTGGCCATGGCTTGGGCCACGGCGTCGGACTGGCGATCCATGAGCAGCCGGGGGTAGGGCCCAACTCCCCCACAGTGTTGGAGGATGGAATGGTCTTTACAGTAGAGCCTGGTGTCTACATCTCCGGTTGGGGAGGCGTTCGTATCGAGGATGTAGTGGTGCTGGAGGAAGGCAAGGCAAGGGTGATAAGCAAAGCCCCCAAGTCGGAGAGAATGAGAGAATAGCATGACCATAAGCTACAGCGAGCTGAGAAGGGGCACCGTCATAGTGTTGGATGAGGAACCGTGGCAGGTGGTGGACTGGAAGCATAAAAAGATGCAACAGAGGGCCCCGGTGCTCAGCCTCAGCCTGCGTAACCTCAGGACCGGCCGCGCAATGGAGCGGAACGTGCCGGGGAACCAGAAGCTCACCCTGGCAGAGGTGGACACCCGAGAGGCCCAGTACCTCTATAGCGACGGCGACCACTATCACTTCATGGACATGCAGACCTTCGAGCAGTACCCCCTTGCCACAGACCAGATGGGAGACGCCCTTCAGTACCTCAAGGAGCAGGACAAAGCACAGATAGTCTTCTACCGGGGGGAGCCGATAGCCCTGGAGATGCCCACCTACGTGGAGCTTCAGGTGGTGGATACCCCCCCATCGCAAAAGGGAAATACCGCTCAGGGAAGCACCAAGCCCGCCACCCTGGAGACCGGTCTCATGGTGAATGTGCCCTTCTTCGTAAATATCGGCGAAGTGGTAAGGGTGGATACCCGCAACGGAGAGTACTTGGAAAGGGTGGGCTAGATTGCCCGTCTACTCCGTTAGCCAGGTTACCCGCTATCTCAAGGACAGTCTGGAAACCGACGCCTTGCTTGCAGACCTGTGGGTTCGAGGCGAGGTATCCAACCTGTCTCACTCCGCGGCAGGCCACTTCTACTTCACCCTCAAAGATGCCACCAACCAGATACGCTGCGTCATGTTCCGCCCCGCGTACGGGGGTGAGAACCTGGCAGACGGCGGAGCTATTGCCGCCCACGGCCGCGTCTCTCTCTACGAGGTCCGAGGGGACTTGCAGTTCTACGTGGACCTGGTGCAGCCTGAGGGCATCGGAGAGCGTCATCTGGAGCTAGAGCGCCTCAAAGTCAAGCTGGAGACCGAGGGACTGTTCCAGGTCTCCCGCAAGAGGCCGTTGCCCGCTTTCCCCAGACGGATAGGGGTGGCGACCTCTCCCTTCGGCTCCGTGTGGCACGACATTCAGAACGTCATCCAGCGAAGGTTCCCCCTGGTGGAGTTGGCTTTGGCTCCCACTCCGGTGCAGGGAGATGGAGCGGCTGCGGGAATCGTAGACGCCTTTGAAGCCATGAATCGGGAAGAAGGTATAGACGTGGTTATCCTGGCTCGCGGGGGAGGTTCCCTGGAGGAGCTGTGGCCCTTCAACGAAGAGGCTGTCGCCAGGGCCATCTACTCAAGCAGAGCACCCGTCGTCAGCGCCGTGGGCCATGAAACGGACTTCACCATCGCCGACATGGTGGCGGACTGTCGAGCGCCCACGCCGTCCGCGGCGGCAGAGCTTGCCGTCCCTGACAGGGAAGAGCTGGAGGAGCGCATACTATTCCACTGCAGAAGCTTGTATCAGCAGGTGTCCGGCGACCTGGCCGCCAGGAGCCAGGAGCTGGACCAGACCGTGTGGCGGATACAGCGTCATACCCCGGACGTTTCATCCTGGCGGCAGAGGGTAGACGACGTCTCCCATGCCTGCGGGCGCGCCCTGGACTCCTACCTGGCCTTGAGAGGGGAGCGAGTTGAGGCCCTGGAGCTTCGCCTCGCTTCTCTTAGCCCTGCCGGCGTCCTGTCCAGGGGGTACGCCCTGGTGCAGCGGCAGGACAGCTCAGACCTGGTGACCTCCGTTAGCCAGGTCGGCGCTGGGGATGACCTTCAGGTCAGTGTCAAGGATGGTAGCTTCCCGGCGCGGGTGCTTTCCCGCAACCCTTGATGAGTCTTGGACCCAGCTATGAGCAACACGCGCAAGAACTCCAAGAATAGCGAAGAGCTTCCCTTTGAGGAGGCCTACAGTCGCCTGGAGGAGACGGTCCACGCCCTGGAAGAGGGGGGGCTTTCCCTGGCCGAGGCCACCCGTCTCTTCGAGGAGGGCATGCGCCTGGCCCGGATATGCAACGAGCTCCTCAGTTCCGCGGAGCTGAGGATAACACGACTGCAAACTGCCTTTGGAGAGCAGATGCGCCTCCTCACCGAAGAGAAGGAGGAAAGCGCTGAAGGTTGACCTCCACGTGCACACCCGTTTCTCTCCAGACTCGTTGATGGAGCCGGAGGATCTGGTGGCCCGCTGTCTGGAGACCGGCCTCGACTGCATTGCCATCACCGATCACAACACCATAGAGGGAGCGCTGGTGGTGCAGCGCTTGGCCCCATTTCGCGTCATCGTTGGGGAAGAGATAAAGAGCCGCGGCGGCGAGATTATCGGCCTATTCTTGCAAGAGGCCATTCCCAAGGGACTCTCATCCCTGGAGACTGTCCAGCGCATCAAGGAGCAGGGAGGGCTGGTAGCCATACCCCATCCCTTCGACCACTTTCGCCGCTCGGTCATCGACCCCCAGGCCCTCCAGGAGATACTGCCGTATGTGGACATCGTGGAGGCTTTCAACGCTCGCAACACATTCCAGAGAGACAATCGAACTGCCCTGGAGTTGGCCCTTCAGCACGACATCCTGACCTCCGCTGGAAGCGATTCCCATACCCTGGTAGAAGTGGGGCGTACCTACGTGGAGATTCCAGACTTCGATGGCACACCCTTGGGTTTGCGGAAGGCTCTGGCCCAGGGCAATCTGGTCTGTCGCCCGATGATCCCCCTGATACACTTTCTTACCACTTTTACTAAGGTCCGGAAACGCCTGACGCGCCTGTGGCACAAAGGCTGAAAGGGGGTAGGATATGTTGACTCTGGGCTGGTTTTCCACCGGTCGCGACAAGGCCGCACGGGACCTTCTTGCCATCGTCATGGATGCCATCCAGAGGGGCGAGTTGGACGCCCGCATCCAACTTGTATTCAGCAACCGCGAGCCCGGCGAGGCCCATGATAGCGACCTCTTCTTCCAGCAGGTGCACGGCTACGGCATTCCGCTGGTCACCCTCTCATCCCAGCGCTTCCGTCGGGAGCGGGGCGGAGGCCCTTTACAGGCCCATCGCCTGGAGTATCACAGGGAGGTGAGGGCACTCCTCGACGACTACCGCCCCGACCTCTATGTCCTGGCGGGCTACATGCTCATCGTTGATGCCGAGATGTGCCGCCGCTACGCCATGATCAACCTCCACCCGGCCGCTCCCGGGGGCCCCGCGGGCACCTGGCAGGAGGTCATCTGGAAGCTCATCGAGGAGGACGCCAGGCAAACAGGTGTGAAGATGCACCTGGTCACCGAAGAGCTGGACCTGGGAGCCACGGCGACCTACTGCACCTTCCCCATACGGGGGGAGTCCTTCGACCCCTTATGGAAGGAGGCCCAGGGGCGCTCCGTGGCGCAGCTCCAGGCCACCTACGGCGAGGAGATGCCCCTCTTCCGCCTTATCCGCCAGCACGGCGTGGCCCGGGAGCTTCCTCTGATTCTAGCGACCCTCAAGGCCCTGGCCGAGGGTCGGGTCGCCATAAAGGAGGGAGCGGTGGTAGACGCCCAGGGCAGGCCCGTGGAGGGGCACTGCCTCACCGAGGAGATGGACCGGGAGGTGGCGCGCCTGGGCCTACCCAGCGCCTGGTGATGGAGAGGACACACGTTTTTCGGAGGTGTTTCCTCAATCACTCCATCTCTTGGTATAATTAGTCTGGGAAATATCCGGTCAAGAGTATTGAAAGAGTCGCCAGTCGCGCACCCAGGATGGGCCATACGGCCTGCAGCTAAAAAGAGAAGGAATTCAAGGGAGTAGTCGTGAGCTTCATATGTTTTGACCTGGAGGGTCCCCTTTCCCCCCAGGATAATGCCTACGAGCTGATGCGACGTATCCCTCAAGGTGACCGGCTTTTTGAGGTGATAAGCCGTTATGACGACCTGCTGGCAATCTCGGGGAAGAGAAAGACCTATCAACCTGGCGATACCCTGTCGCTGATTGTGCCCTTCCTGGTGTTTCACAAGATAACCATAGAAGACGTGGAAAGGGTAGGTGAAGATGCACCCTTGACAGAGGGCGCTTATGAACTTGTATCCGATCTCCTGGACCGCGGTTGGTGGGTTGGAAACATAACCACCAGCTACGAGCAGTACGGCACCAGGATTGCAGGGAGGGCAGGGATACCCTTGCAAAACGTCGCATGTACAGAATTCCACTTACATGAATATAAGCTGCCTGAGGCAGATTGGGAGACAATACGTGAGATTGAAAGGCAGATACTTCCTCTAACCCCGGTTGAGGACGATTCTAGGATCAAGAGATTGCTGGACTCCTTTTTCTGGGGCAGAAAGACCAGCCCCAATATCCGTCGTTTGGTGAGAGCCGTCAAGCCCCTTGGTGGAGAGCGGAAGCTAACACAGCTAAGGAAGTTCGCTGAAAGTGAAAGGGTCTCCCTTGACCAGGCCGTCGTGGTCGGCGACAGCATCACCGACGCCGCCATGCTGGAGGGGGTGAAGCGGAAGGGGGGCCTGGCCATCGCCTTCAACGCCAACGAGTACGCCCTCACCCACGCCACCCTGGGGGTGGCCTCCCGCAGGCTTTCCTCTCTGCGGGCGCCCCTCCTGGCCTGGGCGCGGGGAGGCATGGGGGAGGTAGAGGCCCTGGTTCGGGAAAGAGAAAAGGCGGGGGGATCGGAAGAAGAGGGGTACTTCTTCTGGCTTGAGGGACGGGACTCCCTGGAGATGCCCCTGGAGATGCACCGGCGGCTGCGGAACCTGGTGCGGCAGGAGGCTGCCAAGCTGGGCTGAGGATGAGGCAAACAGGCATGAGAACCCTGGATGTAGTGGGCTTCGGAGCACTGAATCTGGACGAAATCCTCCGGGTTCCCAGGGTCTTGCTGAACGATGAAACGGTGGTGGAGGAGCATCTCTCGGCACCGGGTGGGTCCGCTGCCAACACCGTCTACGCCCTGGCCAAGCTAGGAGCCAGGACGGGCTTCATAGGCGCCGTCGGGGACGACGAAGCGGGGCAGGTACTCCTTCGGGACCTCAGGGAAGGCGACGTTGATACCACAGGGGTGAAGGCCAAGAGCGGCTCCAGGAGCGGACGCGTGCTAGCCATCACCGACAGGCAAGGGCAAAGGGCCTTGTACGTGGAACCGGGGGCAAACGACACCCTTGCCCAGGAGGACGTGGACCTGAGCTATGCCTGCGCAACGAGATTCCTTCACCTCTCTTCCTTTGCAGGCGATGTCCAACTCGATCTCCAGAAATGGCTGGTGAGCAAGCTTCCGGACTCCGTAAGGGTGAGCTTTGCCCCCGGGGCTTTATACGCGAAAAAAGGGCTGGATGCGCTTTCTCCAATCCTTAATAAGACCTACGTTCTCTTTGCCAACCAGCAGGAGATAGAGGAGTTGGCAGGGATGGAGTATCGCGCGGCGGCGCGCAATCTCATCGGCCAGGGCTGCACGATAGTCGCCGTCACCTCCCGCTCCGGAAGCCACATCGTCGGCTCTGGCAACGAGTACACCATCGAGTCTGCCGCCGTGGAGCACCCCACCGATACCACCGGGGCAGGAGACGCCTACGCCGCGGGGTTTCTCTACGGACTTCTCCTTGGCAAGGGGCTGGAGGAGTGCGGGCGGCTGGGAGACCTGACGGCCCGGTTCTGCATCACCGGAATGGGTGCCAGGGCGGGGCTGCCCACCGAGGCGCAGCTTCTTGAGGCGTACAAGAAAAGCTAGGATGGTGTCCCCGAAGTTTGCCGCGAATGTCATAGAAAACCCCGCTGGATACCCGTCAGCAAGCTGACGGGAGGAAAGCGGGTCGCCGTAAGGCGAGCTGGGGAGGATTGTCTGTGCAATGGAGGGGATGATATAAAGTCTGGGTGGGGATAAGAAGGACCAAACATGCTGTATACGATCTGAAGTACCATCTGGTATGGGTGCCCAAATATCGAGCGCGCATTTTGGATGGTGAGGTCAGCGAGTATCTGAAAGAGGTGTTTGAGCGGATTGCGGAGGAATACGAATTTCATATAGATACGATGGAGGTTATGGAAGATCACGTGCACATATTCATCGAGGCGGCACCGGCGT